>JAIXOS010000245.1 GCA_027486695.1 Chitinophagaceae bacterium
AAATTGACCGCCATTTCCACATTGGTTGGGTCGTGCATCGTACTTCTCAAAACGATAGGTGCCAATAACCAAACTGTGGCAATACCTAAAACGCTCATTACTAATGCAATCAACTGCCCCTCGTTGAAAAGTTGCGCTATTTGTTCAGTTTGCTGCGCCCCTGCTTTGCGCGACAATAAAGACTGCAAGCCGGTATTGAGTCCTTGCCCAATAACTGCAAATATCATGTAAAAGATACCTGTAATGCCCGCTACCGCCAATGCACTTTCACCAAGTGTTCCTAAAAAGATGTTATTGGTTACAAAATTGATTTGCGGCACCAATATGGCAGCCGATATAGGCAAAGCCATTTGTAAAATCTGTTTATATGAGAGTCCAACCCTTAAATCGGGCGTTTGTTCGTTAGCTACCATGCTGCACAAAACTAACTATTTACCTACACCTTTGTATTGATCAACAAACATTATTTGTATTGGAAACAAGTGTCCCCACCTTTTAAACAGAAAATCCAATTGGTTATTTACAAAGTGCTAATCGTTTCAAATGAAAAGTGCTCATTTATTCGGAAAAAAAATTACGTCCAACATGTGTTTAATTGCACCAAATAAGCAGGAAAAAATGTTTTAAATCCGCTATTTTAGCAATTCAACTATTGCAATATGCCTACTTTATTTCGTTTTTTTGTATGGATTACCTTAATCAGTTCTGCCATGAATGTAACAGCACAAACCATTGACACGTTGCCATTATACAGCAATGGCATTCCAAATGCCAAAAATTGTGGCATGGCAGAATCGGATATACACACGAAAATTAACCATGTAGTAGTGCCCACTTTAACAGTTTTTTTACCCAAAAAGCAGGATGCAAACAAGGCATCAGTCATTATTTGTCCCGGTGGTGGCTATGGCGGTTTGGCCATCAATCACGAAGGTTTCGAAGTTGCACGAGCCTTAAACAACTTAGGTATTACTGCTTTTGTATTAAAATATAGGCTACCAAAAGATGCCTGCATGCAAGACAAAAGTATTGGCCCACTTCAAGATGCTCAACAAGCAATTGCCCTAGTACGTTCAAAATCGGAAACGTTCAATTTAGACCCTAATAAAATTGGTATTCTTGGATTTTCTGCCGGTGGTCATTTGGCGGCCACTGCTACCACACATTTTTCCCAACCTGTTTTAACTGTTCCGGTTTCTGTAAAACCCGATTTCGCGGTTTTAATTTATCCGGTCATTAGTTTTGCTGATTCTATTACCCATATGGGTTCGCGCCGAAACTTACTTGGCAGCAATCCAACACCGGCAATGATAGAACAATACAGTAACGAATTACATATTACTAGCTCAACCCCACCCTGCTTTTTGGTACATGCCGCAGACGACAAAGCTGTAGTGGTGGACAATAGTTTGTCATTTTTCAAGGCGCTAAAAAAACAGCAAATTCCGGCATCGTTAAATATCTATCCATTTGGTGGACATGGCTTTGGCTTGCATAATAAAACAACCTCCGACCAATGGTTTAACCGTCTCTCATTTTGGTTAAAAGACCAAGGCTTTTTACGGCAGTTACCATAACCAACGATAGAACCCAATGAAATTGTACAACACAAGCCCTTGTTTTTAATTAGCTTTGCATGTTTAGCAACAAAATTTTTTATGGTACAAGTAGGTAAATTCAACACATTAACCGTTAACAGGAAAGTAGAATTTGGCTACTATCTTAACAATGACGCCGAAGGAATTTTATTACCCAAGCGATTTGCGCCTGCCAACTTGCGCATTGGCGACGACATTCGTGTATTTGTTTACCACGACTCCGACAATCGCCTTATTGCTACCACTCAAGACCCTAAAGGAGTAGTTGGAGATATTGTACGCCTAAAAGCGGTATCTATAACACACCAAGGTGCCTTTTTAGATTGGGGATTAATGAAAGACCTCTTTGTACCGGTGAGCAAACAACACAGTTTAATGAAAGTTGGAGGCGAATATTTGGTAAAAATATACCTTGACGAACAAACGGGCAGGGTAGCCGCTACTGAAAAAGTAGAAGCTCTGTTACACAACGATACCCTGACAGTTAAAGAAATGGAAGCGGTACAACTACTCATTTATCGAAAAAGTGAAATTGGGTACGTTGTAATTATCAACAACATTCATATTGGCATGCTTCACAACAATCAAGTATTCAAGCCCTTACGCATAGGCAACAAATACGATGGATTTATCAAAACCATTCGTCCCGATGGCAAAATAGACGTTGTGTTAGGAAAAGCCGGATTTGCAAAAGCAGAGGATGAAGCGGCTACTATTTTACGTCTACTTGCAGAAAATGAAGGTTTTTTACCCTATCACGATAAAACGACTCCCGAAATTATTTATGATGTATTTGGCATGAGTAAGAAAACATTTAAAATGACACTCGGCACCTTGTACAAGCAACGAAAAGTAGCCATCACTGCCGAGGGCATCACCTTAGCGGTAGATGATCTTTAAATTCTTTACCTATTTTTCAAACTTTTGTGCATGAAGTTTAGAACGGAATTTGCCATCCCAAAAATGCCATTCCCTATTACCCATCAACATCGCTTATTATTGATTGGCAGTTGTTTTACGGAAAACATAGGCGAAAAACTTCGGCAGCATAAGTTTTCTGTTTTGGAAAATCCGAATGGGATTTTATTCAATCCCACGAGTGTTTGTGAGGCATTACACAATTACTGCACCAACAAATCAATAGACCAAAACGCACTTTTTCAGTATAACGAAGCGTGGCATAGTTGGCAACACCACAGTCGTTTTTCGGGCTTACAAGCCATAGAAACCATTGAAAAAATCAATACCTCAACCCGAAATGCACATCAATATTTAGGACAAGCCGATGTACTGTTTATTACCCTTGGATCGGCATGGGTTTACGAACTCACGAACCAAGCAATCAACCATACTTTACAGAAAGTAGCTGCCAACAACCATAAAGCACCCGCCAATTGGTTTACCAAGCTTTTACTGAATGCCGCTGAAGTAATTGAACAATTCAAATCAACACTTGCGCAAATTTGGCAATTCAACCCACAATTAAAAGTGGTTTTTACCATAAGTCCGGTTAGGCATTTGAGAGAGGGAGCGGTTGAAAATAACCGAAGCAAAGCAGTATTAATTCAGTCGGTACATGCGTTAGTAGAATTGTATCCCGAGCAGATTTATTATTTTCCCGCTTATGAATTGGTCATTGACGATTTACGTGATTATCGGTTTTATGCAGAAGATTTGGTTCACCCCAATTATTACGCAACAACCTATGTTTGGGAAAAACTAATTGATGCTTGTATAGATAGCCAAACTGCAATACTCATGCAAGCTATTGCCGATATACGAACCGCAGCCAATCACAAAGCCTTCAACCCACATTCACAGCAACATGCCATTTTTGTGCGTAAATATTTAGAAAAAATCAAAGCATTACAATCTAAACACCCTTACCTACCGTTTGAAAATGAAATATCGTTGCTAACAAACAATCAAAACTAACTGATAACAAACTAGTTACTTTGAGCGAATGGCAACTACGGGATCCATTTTAGAAGCAATTGATGCTGGAATAATACCCGATACAATACCCAAAATAATACAAATACTCAGTGCTAAAATAACAATATTGGGCGCTATATAAATAGGAAAAGGAAGTACGGCACTAAGTGCTTGTGCCAGTATCCACACGAGTAGCAATCCAATTAGGCCACCAAGAATACACAAGAAGGCACTTTCGAGCAAAAACTCTGTTAAAATGGTTGACCTCCGTGCGCCAATTGCTTTTTTAAGTCCAATTTGGCTTGTTCTTTCTCTCACAGTTACAAACATAATATTGGCCACCCCAAACATACCCACAATAAGGCTGAGGCCTGCTATTGCCCAACCACCTGCGTTTACTTGTGAGAAAAAACCATCAATTGACTCTCCCAATAAATTAACATCATTCAGAGAAAAATCATCGTCAGACACCGGACTCAATCGCCTAACTTGGCGCATAGCCCCTTTCAATTCGTCGGTTAATGCCGTAGTAGCAACTTGCAATTGGGCTTGCACCATGATATACGGGTTACTTTGTTGTATTTCAAAAATGCTTTTAAACAATCTATAGCTAATCAACAAACATTCATCGTAATTAAATCCGCCTACCAAACTACTACCCTGCTTTTTGATAACGCCTACAATAAATATTTTTTTTCCACCCATACTAACTTCTTTACCAATGGCACGCTCTGGATAACCAAACAAGGTTTCCGCATTTTGGTACCCAATTACTGCGCAAGCAGTACCTCGTGCAAAATCACTCTCATTTACATAACGGCCATATACAATATCTATGGTTTGAATTTGGTTAAATTCTTCGGTTATTCCATAAATATTTACTCCATTCAATACATTATCGCCAAAGCCCAAAGTAGCTGTATTTGAGGCAAAAAAACATATATTCTTGGCTAGTTTAGATTTTTCCTGCAAAAACTTCATTTCCTCATACTTTGGTGTTGGACGTTTAATATATTTCCACCAAGGGTAATCGGCCCCTCCACCATATTGCCACTTATCAATGTAAATGGTATTATTCCCAAACGATTGTATATCGGATTGTACTTTCCGTTGCAAACTGTCTACGGTTGCCAACACACCTATGATGCAAAAAATACCTATTGTAATGCCAAAAAGTGATAAAAAAGTGCGTAGTTTATTTACCCGCAATTCTTGCATGGCCATCAAAAAACTATTGACAAGTATGGTTATCAAACGTAGCATGTTTCAAAATTAAGCATTCACATTCATTTATATTGAGCAAATAAAGAAAGATATTTAAACGGTAAAACCTACTAAACAATGGTGTTGTTTAGTAAAAACAATACTATTTGCTCCATTTTTATAACAAATTCTTTAAAATAATTGGATACTGAACCTTTCATCATGGTATATGTTTATTAATGTGACATAAATCATTTTTTAAAATACAAAAGAAAAGTGCTTGGCATTGGTTGCTGCCTTACTTTTGCAGCGATTTTTAAACCATAAACTTGCTTTATGACCTGGAAACAAACATTTACGTCTTCAATTGGTAAAAAACTGGTAATGAGTTTTACCGGTATCTTTTTAATTCTTTTTTTAATAGTGCACGTCGGACTCAACGCTTGTATTTGGGCTAATGATGGCGGCGAAATGTTCAACAAAGGGGCCCATTTTATGGGTGCAAACATCATCCCAAGAATATTAGAAGTTGGCCTATTTGTAGGAATCATCTTGCACATAATTCAGGGCTTTTTATTAACCGCCCAAAACAAACAAGCTAGAGCTACCAATTACGAAGTGCCTTTTGGCAACCTAGGTAGCAAATGGTATAGTAGAAGTATGGGCTTACTTGGAACAATTATTCTTTTGTTTCTGATTGTTCACCTTGCACATTTTTGGTTACCCAATCGTTCAAGCCAAGGCCTTTCTCTTGGAAATGAAATTGATTTATTCGCTAAAATGAAAGCTACTTTTAGTGAATTATGGGTAGTAGTAGTATATGTAATTGGCTGTATTTCTTTAGGCTATCACTTAGCACACGGTTTCCAAAGTGCTTTCAGAACATTGGGCGTTTACAACAAACGTTACAATTTAATGATCACGAGTATAGGCTACGGTTTTTCTGTAATTGTTTGTTTGGCCTTTGCTATGATGCCAATCAGCTTTTATTTCAATCTGATTAAATAAGAATTTGCGAATTATTTTATATAGTGAATCTTGTAAAATTTGACATATGCTAAATGCAAAAATTCCTGCAGGTCCGTTAGATATAAAATGGACAGATTACAAAGGTCATTGCAAATTGGTGAATCCAGCCAATAAGCGCAAGTTAGAAGTGATAGTAGTGGGTACAGGTTTGGCCGGTGCTTCCGCTGCCGCTACACTTGGTGAGTTAGGATATAAAGTAAAAGCATTCTGCTTTCAGGATAGCCCGCGCAGGGCACATTCAATTGCGGCACAAGGTGGCATTAATGCTGCAAAAAACTACCAAAACGATGGGGATTCGGTATTTCGCTTATTCTACGACACCATTAAAGGAGGTGACTATAGAGCAAGAGAAGCCAACGTACACCGTTTATCCGAAGTGAGTGGCAATATAATTGACCAATGTGTGGCTCAAGGCGTTCCATTTGCAAGAGAATATGGTGGCCTACTCTCCAACAGATCTTTTGGAGGTACACAAGTACAAAGAACATTTTACGCAGCCGGACAAACAGGTCAACAATTGTTGATTGGTGCTTACCAAGCGTTAGAACGTCAAGTTGCTTTAGGCAATGTACAAATGTATGCCCGCCACGAGATGCTAGAAGTAGTAATGGCCGAAGGCAAAGCGCAAGGAATCATTGCTCGTAACCTGGTGAATGGTAAATTAGAACGTCACTTTGGCCACGCGGTATTATTGTGTAGCGGCGGTTATGGCAACGTCTTTTACCTATCCACCAATGCAATGGGAAGCAATGTTACTGCTGCATGGAAGGCACACAGAAAAGGAGCAGCTTTTGCTAATCCATGTTTCACACAAATCCACCCTACCTGCATTCCTGTGAGTGGCGATCATCAAAGTAAACTTACATTGATGTCAGAATCGTTGAGAAACGATGGTAGAATTTGGGTTCCTGCGAAAAAAGGAGATAATAGAAAACCTACTGACATACCTGAAGAAGAAAGAGATTATTATTTGGAAAGACGCTACCCTGCTTTTGGTAACTTAGTACCAAGAGATGTAGCCTCAAGAGCTGCGAAAGAAAGGTGTGATGCCGGACATGGTGTTGGAACTTCTAAACAAGCTGTTTATTTAGATTATGCCGCAGCAATTGAACGCTATGGTAAAATTGAAGTGAATAAAAAAGGGTTGCAAAACGTTTCTAAAGAAGAAATCATCGTACTAGGTAAACAAGTGGTGAAAGAAAAGTACGGTAACCTTTTCGATATGTACGAGAAAATTACCGGCGAAAATCCTTACGAAGTGCCAATGAGAATTTACCCCGCTGTTCACTATACAATGGGTGGATTGTGGGTAGATTATGAATTGCAAACAACTTTACCAGGTGTATATGCACTTGGCGAGGCCAACTTTAGCGATCATGGAGCCAACAGATTAGGTGCAAGTGCTCTGATGCAAGGTCTTGCAGATGGTTATTTCGTTATACCTTATACAATAGGCAACTATCTAGCAGATGCTATTTACAATAAAGCTATCACAACCGATCATCCAGCATTTGTAGAAGCAGAAAAAGAAGTGAGCGAACGTATACAGAAATTGATGGGTATTAAAGGTAAGCAAACTGTTGAAAGCTTTCACAAACGCTTGGGTAAAATCATGTGGGATAAATGCGGAATGGCTCGTACCAAAGAAGGGTTAGAACAAGCAATATCCGAAATTCGCGAATTGAAAAAGGAGTTTTGGAGCGATGTTCGTATTCCCGGAGGTATAGACGAAATGAATCCTGAATTAGATAAAGCTAACCGTGTTGCAGACTTTATTGAATTAGGCGAATTGATGTGTATAGATGCACTAAACAGAAATGAAAGCTGTGGAGGGCATTTTAGAGAAGAATACCAAACTCCGGAAGGAGAAGCCCTACGCGATGATGCTAATTATATGTATGTAGCCGCTTGGGAATTTGCAGGCGAAAACAATTGGAATCTTCATAAAGAATCATTAAATTATGAAGTAATTAAACCAAGCCAAAGAAACTATAAATAATCACATTCGTCTAAATTGACAAATACTTACAACTATGGAACACTACCATATGGGTCTTAAACTACGTGTTTGGAGACAAAAAAACAGTACTTCGGAAGGTAAATTTGTAGAATATCAAGTAAAGAATATTTCTAGTGAAATGTCTTTCTTGGAAATGATTGATGTATTAAACGAACAATTAATTGCTGAGGGTCAAGATCCTGTAGCATTTGACCACGATTGTAGGGAAGGTATTTGTGGGGCTTGTAGTATGCATATTAATGGCAAACCTCACGGCCCTTGGAAAGCAAATACAACTTGCCAATTGCACATGCGTGCATTTAAAGATGGTGAAACAATTGTTATTGAACCTTGGCGTGCAAAAGCACTCCCTGTTATCAAAGATTTGGTTGTTGACAGAAGTGCTTTCGACAGAATTATTCAAGCGGGTGGATATGTTAGCGTGAATACCGGTAACGCAGTTGATGGTAATGCTCTTCCAATCAATAAAGACAAAGCAGACGCTTCATTTGCTGCAGCAATGTGTATTGGATGTGGCGCATGTGTGGCCGCTTGTAAAAACAGTAGCGCTATGTTGTTTTTAAGCGCCAAAGTATCTCATTTAGCTTTACTTCCACAAGGCGATCCTGAACGTCACTCACGAGTGTTGAATATGGTGGCACAAATGGATAAAGAAGGTTTTGGTGCTTGTACAAATACAGGTGCATGTGAAGCTACTTGCCCTAAAGAAATTTCATTGACCAACATCGCACGTTTGAACAAAGAATATTTATCTGCTAGTATTGCAGCTACGAATTAAACATCAAACATTTTTATAACAATAGCGGCGGCAATAAATTCATTATTGCCGCCGCTATTGTTATAAGCAATCAAAACACCTTACACCTATTTTCAAATACATTACTTGACAATAAGGATT
>JAIXOS010000119.1 GCA_027486695.1 Chitinophagaceae bacterium
GGGCATCGGAAAAAAGATTGCGATAGTCAGGCCCTAACATGAGCTTTATATTTTATGTAAAAGTACAATAAAAATAAATGTGGGTACACGGTAGGCTTCAATCCCTAACGCGGGCACCTACTCATCAAAATCGGCACCTGCCGATAAAGTTTCCCACTCGGTAAGGTTGTTGTTTAGCAGGGCAATTTTCTTTTTTATTACTTCCACCGCCATTTTACCCAAAGCTAGTCTTAAAGGAGGTTGCGCTACTTCTGTAATGTGCAGGATAGCTAGGGCGGCTTTTTCCGGATCGCCGGGTTGACGTCCATTTACCTTGGCCAAACGCTGTTGTACCATGCCCACGCTTGCGTCATAATCGGGTATTGATACGGCGGCTTCTTTCATCGATGCGCCGGCCCAAAGGGTCCTAAAAGGACCGGGTTCCACAAGTGTAACATGAATGCCCAAGTGTGCCACTTCGTAATATAGCGCCTCACTTAATCCTTCTAAGGCATGTTTGCTTGCATTGTACAAGCCCAAACCCGCAGTGCCGGTAAGTCCTGCAATGGAAGACACTTGAATGAGATGTCCACTTTTTTGCGCACGCAAATACGGCAATACGGCTTGTGTTACTGCTAATGCACCAAAAAAGTTAGTTTCCATTTGTTCCCTGCATTCCGTCATGTGCATGGCTTCTACAGCACCAAAATAGCCAAAACCGGCATTGTTTACCACCACATCTATTCGTCCATATTGCTGCACTATATTGGCCACAAGTCCCTGTACTTGCTCATGGTTGTTTACATCGAGCAAATGCCCAAAAGTGCTACCCGGAACCAATTGGTTAATGTTGGCTATTTGTTCGGGTTGGCGAACGGTACCAATAACACAATGACCTGCTATAGCTGCTTGCTTGGCCAAATGCCAACCAATTCCTGACGATACACCTGTAATAAACCAAATTTTTTGTTGCATAGGTTTTTTTTGAAAATTAGATAGGCACTATTTCACTTAGGTAAAGTTACTACTAATGCCCATTGCATTACCAAAGTACGATTTTGAAAGTGGCTATACAACCAATTTTCGTGCACTCCCATTAAAACATGAATGTAATTCAGTTAAAAACAATGCTCAATAGTTTTAAACTATCACTCTATCAAATAATTAGATAAAAGTTGTGGAATAGCCGTGTTACATTTGTTTCTTCATTTTAATAACAAAAAATTGCCGTTATGAATACCGAACAACACACAGCTACCACCGGTAGCGAAGCAAAATGCCCTTTTTTACATGGCACCGCACCTAAGCAAACTGCCGGTACAGGCACTAGCAACCGTGATTGGTGGCCTAATCAACTAAAGCTAAACATTTTAAGACAACACTCACCATTGTCTAACCCAATGCAGCCTTCTTTTAACTACGTTGAGGAGTTTAAAACCTTAGACCTTGCTGCTGTTAAAAAAGATTTGTTCGACTTAATGACCAATTCACAAGATTGGTGGCCAGCCGATTATGGTCACTATGGGCCATTCTTTATCCGCATGGCTTGGCATAGTGCAGGTACCTACCGCATTCAAGATGGTCGTGGTGGTGCAGGTATGGGCTTGCAACGTTTTGCACCGCTTAATAGCTGGCCAGATAATACCAACCTTGATAAAGCACGTTTATTGCTTTGGCCTATTAAAAAGAAATACGGTAAAAAATTGTCTTGGGCCGATTTAATGATACTTGCAGGTAACTGCGCACTAGAATCTATGGGCTTTAAAACCTTTGGTTTTTCTGGTGGTAGAGCAGATGTGTGGGAGCCAGCAGAAGATATTTACTGGGGTGCTGAAAAAGAATGGCTAGATGATAAACGTTATAGTGGTGACCGTGATTTAGAAAATCCTTTAGCGGCTGTACAAATGGGTTTAATTTATGTAAATCCTGAAGGCCCTAATGGCAATCCTGACCCTTTAGCATCTGCAAGAGACATTCGTGAAACCTTTAAGCGCATGGCTATGAACGATGAAGAAACCGTAGCCCTAATAGCTGGTGGTCACACATTTGGTAAAACACATGGTGCTGCAGACCCAAGCAAGTATGTAGGTAAAGAACCTGCTGCTGCAAGCATAGAAGAGCAAGGGCTTGGTTGGAAAAATACATACGGCCCAGGCAATGGTGCACACACTATTACTAGTGGTTTAGAAGGTGCATGGACAACCACACCTACACAATGGAGCAATAACTATTTTGAAAACTTGTTTGGCTTTGAATGGGAACTAACAAAAAGCCCTGCAGGTGCACATCAATGGCAGCCTAAAAATGGCGCAGGTGCAGGTACTGTGCCAGATGCACACGACGCTACCAAACGTCATGCACCGTTTATGTTGACTAGCGATATAGCATTAAGAGTAGACCCTGCTTACGAAAAAGTATCAAGACGCTTTTATGAAAATCCAGATCAGTTTGCAGATGCTTTTGCACGTGCTTGGTTTAAATTAACCCACCGTGATATGGGGCCAATAAGCCGTTATGTAGGTAGTGAAGTACCTGCTGAAGTATTAATTTGGCAAGATCCAATACCTGCTGTTACACACACTTTAATTAACGATGCAGATACTGCTACTTTAAAAGCTAATATTCTTGCTTCAGGGTTAACAGTTGGTCAGTTAGTAAGCACCGCTTGGGCTTCTGCGTCAACTTTCCGTGGCTCTGATAAGCGTGGTGGTGCCAATGGTGCACGTATTCGTTTAGCACCGCAAAAATATTGGGCAGTAAATAATCCTGCACAGTTAGATAAAGTATTGGATGTATTAACAGGCATTCAAGCTACATTCAATAGCGTACAAGCTGATGGTAAAGCAGTGTCTTTGGCTGATTTAATTGTATTAGCTGGTAATGCTGGTGTAGAACAAGCTGCTAAGAATGCTGGTCACACTATTAGCGTGCCATTTACGGCTGGCCGTACCGATGCATCGCAAGATGAAACAGATGTAGAATCTTTTGCAGCGCTAGAGCCTATTGCTGATGGTTTTAGAAATTACGTAAAAGGTCGTACACATACCGCTGCTGAACATTTACTAATAGATAAAGCACAATTATTAACCCTTACTGCACCAGAAATGACAGTATTGGTAGGTGGTATGCGTGTGTTACATACCAATTTCGATGGTTCTAAACATGGTGTATTTACAGATAAACCAGAAACATTAACCAACGATTTCTTTGTTAACCTTCTAGACTTTGGCACTGCTTGGAAAGCTACTAACGAGTATCAACAAGAGTTTGTAGGTACTGATAGAAAAACTGGCGAAACCAAGTGGACTGCTACACGTGCTGATTTAGTGTTTGGTTCTAATTCAGAATTAAGAGCACTTGCAGAAGTATATGCTTGTGTAGATGGTGCAGCGCAATTTGTAGAAGACTTTGTTGCCGCATGGACTAAAGTCATGAATCTAGACCGTTTTGATTTAGCATAATGGTAAAATGGTGTTTTTTAGTGTTAAAGGTAGCTTGGTAACAGGCTACCTTTTTTTATTGTCTGAACCTAGATTAGAAGGATTTTAATGGTTGTGAAGGTCTGTAACGTCATGGCGACGAAGGAAGCAATCTAAGGTTTTATGTGTTGGTGCAGATGGCTTCGTACCTCGCCATGACGAAATACGTAGACTTGAAATGAATTCTGAAAGAGGTCTACTTCCTATCAAAAGCATCTAGTATCTGCATCACTTCTATACCTACATCTGCTGAGCAGGGGTTGTCTATTTTATTGGTAAAATATGCCACAACCCATTCTATCATAGGCTGTTGTATATGCGGTGGTATGTAACATTTGATGGTGTTTGTTTGTCCGTCTTTTTTCAATACGTAAAAGTCTGTACCAAATACCGAGAAGCTAATACTGCCTTTAGACCCTATAATTTCTACCTCGTCTTTTCTTGCTTCTTTAGGTACAGTAAAGCACCATATACCATTAAAAAGCACGCCATTTTCAAACTGTATATTGCCAGTTACAATATCCGATGCAGGATAATAACCACTTTGATTATTAGCGTAGCCATTGTAGCTTTTTACTTTGCCAAAAAAGTATAACATCAAGTCTATTTGATGTGGCGCAAGGTCGTGAAACAAGCCACCACCAGATATCTCAGGATTCACACGCCAATTGTCATCTGTTTTCGTAATTAAGTCAGACTCATGTGGTTGTAGCATTTGTAAGTTTACAAATCTCACATCACCAATTACGCCAGTGTCTATGGCTTCTTTTACTTGTAAGAATAATGATAAGCCACGTCTATAATGTGCCACTGTAAGCTTTTTACCGCTAGCTTTTGCTGCTGCTTTCATGTTTTGATGTGCTGTTGTCCTCAATGGGTGGTCCCCTGAATGGCAGCCTCCATGCGCTTGAATGGCA
>JAIXOS010000473.1 GCA_027486695.1 Chitinophagaceae bacterium
AGCGGTAGCGCCAATAAAAAAACAGTAAATCCCGAAACAATATCTTTTCCAAAATTTTGTTGTAACCCTTGTAACCCGTCTTTGGGTAGAGGTAATTTGGAGAGTCTTTCCATGGTAAAAAGCTTTTTTGTATGAAGGAATAACGACACTTTTTTCATATGGCGTGCAGTCAAATTCCCTTACGTTTAGCTTTATTCCGAAAGTCAAAATGTCTGGATATAGCGTATGCGAGTAAGGATAGATAAATACTAGTCAGCCATTATATTACTGTAGCTTTACCTATAAACGAGTAGTATTGGGGTAAATCAAATACGCAGATTGCGAAACAAGATAAATAGGGGGTTGGTAGAATAAAAAGTAAGAGGTAGCCTATAACTTACTGAGCAAATGGTAAACAATCGCTGTTGGGTAACTATATAAATGGGCTGTTCTACATACGAAGGTGTTTCATCTTCATCCTCAACGTCTTCTTCACATATGATAACGGCATGCTTTTTTGTATGTTTTTCAAACAATAAGTCATGGCCTGTTTGTTTGTTTTGTAACGAAAAAGAATAACCCTTTAGTTGAGGCGTTGCTTGAGCTGTATGCAACATTTCTAACCCCGAACAAACGAGAATGACCAAGAAAAGAACACTTAGTCGTAGGAGTTTTATTGGGTTATAAATGTTAATCATATGAGGGTTCTGCTACAATAATACGAAGAAACCGCCACAATGAGCTTAAAAATATGGCTTAAAATGACCGCTTTAAGGCTTATTTAATATTGGCAAAACGATAGTCAATAAAATAAGTTATTAAAAATTGTCAAGTTTAAGAAATTGGTTGATTGTATCTAAAACTACAGATTGTAAGCTATTGCTGTTTTCGTACACTTGCAATTGCCTATCGGCACCGGTTCCCCTGAGCAGCATAGCCGGTATGGTTTGCAATGCTTGCTGACAGTGTATTTTACCGGAAATATCATCTACAAAATCTAATAATTCCAATATCAGTTGCTGTGTAGGCAATTCGGCTTCTTTACCAAAATCTATCATTTTGCCTTCCGTTCCGTAACGGCCGGCACGCCACTTGTTTTCGTTGAGTAGGGCTCTATGATAGTGGATAAAGGAAAGATTTTTGTTTTGCAGTTGATACAGTTTTACACAAATCGATTGAAACAATGCCGAAATAGCAATCGTTTCTTTCACCGTCATTGGTACGTCACAAATGCGCAATTCTACGGTGTTAAATTGTGGATGCACACGTAAGTCCCACCAAATTTTCTTGGCATTATCAATGCAATTGGTTTTTATCAGTAATTCAATATAGTTATCATAGGCTTCTATGCTTTCAAAATAATCCGGGATGCCTGTACGTGGGAACTTATCAAAAATTTTTGTCCTGTATGATTTATAGCCGGTTTTTCTACCCACCCAAAAGGGCGAATTGGCGCTCAAGGCATATAAGTGGGGTAAAAAGTTTCGGGCACTGTTGGCTATGTGTAGGGCTGTTTTGCGGTTGGGCATGCCTACGTGCACATGTAATCCAAATACCAAATTGCTACGAGCAGCTTCTTGCAGTTCGTTCACAATTTGACTATACCGAACGTGTTCCGTAATCAATTGCGTATTCCAATGGCTAAACGGATGGGTGCCGCTTGCCCCCAATGAGTAGCCTAAACTATTGGCAATACTATTCACGGTTTGGCGTAAATGTATAATATCGGCCTCCGCCTCAACAATCGATTGGCAAACGGCCGTTCCTACTTCTACCACCGCTTGGTGCATTTCGGCCTTTACTTTTCCCGGCAATAATTTAGCGCCCTCCAAAACAATTTGTTGTTGGTGGCTCTTTAGTGCTTGGGTTGTAGGGTCCAAAACCATGTATTCCTCTTCAATACCTAAAGTGAAATGGTTGTAATTTAATGGCATAGCAGCTATAAAAAGGGGGTAAGTGCAAACACTCTGCAAAGTAACTTATTTTAAAGTATATACCTGCAGATATACCGCTTTCCGTTTGTTTAGGTTTTTTTCAGCTTCATGGTAGTTTTTTTAGGTGGTGAGCCAGAAGCCGGTACTACGTATACAGCTGCATTGGCGTTGGCACCGTTCAACAGTGGGAGCTAGGTTGAACAACCTGTAGGAATATTACTACTGCCTTAGAAATGGCTTTTCAATTGCGTTGAGCATGACAGGAAATTACAAGCTTTCTATCTCACTGCTGTGAGTACTAAAAGCTAAAGAGCCCAATTTAAAGAGAAAGCTTAAATAGTATTGTACTTAACTATATTGGTAGGAAACAAAAAAGGTATGGTAGAAAAACCTTTTCGATGGTACAATATTGTAGGAAAATTTTGGCAACCATACAATGTTGGCAAATAGACTACTACCTAAAGTGCACTAAAGCAATCTTTAATTTTGCCGCAAACATCTGATGCAACCATCTTTTCGGCAAGTAATAGCATGTTGCAAAAGGCTTTTGCATTACTAATGCCATGCCCAATAATTACGGGCTTTGCAACACCTAATACGGGTGTGCCGCCATAGTTTTCGTAATGGAAGCGCTGAAAGTAGCTATCGTTTTCAATGCCCCTGAATTGTGCAATGTCGTAAACGCTTTCGGCTAGTTTTAGCACTACGTTACCTGTAAAACCATCGCAAACCATTACATCGGCTTTGTTGGTAAAAAAATCTCTACCCTCAATATTGCCGATAAAATGAATGCTTTTGTTGTTTTTTAAAAGCGGGTAGGTTGCTTGAGCCAACATATTGCCTTTGCCTTCTTCTGCCCCCACGTTCACTAGGCCAATTCTTGGATTTTCTACGCCCAATATATGTTTGGCATACAAACTTCCTAGTAAGGCAAATTGATTGAGGTGTTCAGGTTTACAGTCGGCATTTAACCCTACATCTACCAATAAACTGATATTTCCGCTCATTTGCGGTGTAATGGTCGCAATTGTAGGACGAATAACGCCTTCCAATGCTTTGATGCTAAACATAGCGCCTACCAACATGGCTCCGGTATTACCTGCACTGATAAAAGCATCTATTTTTCCGGATGCCAACAGCTGAAACCCTACGGCAATAGAGCTGTTTGTTTTTTCTTTCAGCGCTTTGGTTGGGTGCTCGTGGTAGCCAATTACTTCAGGTGCATGCACAACATGCAAAAGAGGCGAGGCTACAGCATGCTCGTCTAGTAACGAGTGGATGGTAGTGGCTTCGCCTATGCAAAATATATTTACTGCTGCATTATTTTGTTGTAGTATGTATTGTTGAAGACCTTTAACCGCTTCTAACGGTGCAAAATCTCCTCCCATCATGTCTATGCCAATATTCATGTGCAGCTAGGTAATTAATGAGGTAAAAATCGGTAACATACTTAAGAGAATAACGGTATGCCCGATTAATAGCAAATTAAGCTTTTAGAGGAGCTTTTTCAGCTACCAATTTACCTTTATAAAACAATTTCCCTTCGCTTACATGTGCACCGTGGCGAACATGTAATTCTCCGGTAGTGGTATCTTTGCTCAAAGTAACTTCTTGTGCTACGTAGTGTGTTCTTCTTTTAGCACTGCGTTGTTGAGAATGTCTACGTTTAGGATTAGGCATAACTTAAATTTATAGTATCAAAAAATATTAATCTAAACCGTTTATTTTATCTAAGCCTTTCCATATTGGACTAGCTTCTTTCAAAATATTTTGTTCCATTTGTTCTAGCTTGTGTAGCACTTCTTTGTTACACAAATCACCACCTCTTTCCTCTTCTGCACACATTTTTGTCATTGGTAAGCTCAGATTGATAAATTCAAAAATCCAATCTGCTACATAAATGTGGCTTTCGCCTCTGCTAATGTAATATATGTCGGGGTCTTCTTCCTGCTCGTTCATCAAATCGGGATTCTCTACCAATTTTACTACGATGTTAAATTCATCCCACAACTGTTTTTTGAGCGGATTACTGCATCTGTCGCATTGTACGTTTGCAAATCCATCTACATCAAACCTTAATTGCAAAAAACTATTTTCCTTAATTAAAGTTAGTTTTACCCTTGTATGGCAACCTTCGAAATCTTGAAGTCCATAAGGTTCAAAAAAAGAATCGTTGATTTCGTATTCAAATACGTGTTCTCCGGGTTTTAGTCCAACAAACGCAATTTCAAACGCTCTACGATTACTCATATCCCACCTTTTTAGGGTCGGCAAAAGTAAACTAATTATGTAACATAGCAAAAGTAATTTTTTCGGTTTTCGTTTATTGTGTGGTACTATGGCTATCAATCCATTAATTTTTAGCAACAACTTGCTACATTTACGGTATGCGGGTGATGAATTCAATATGGCTACGGCAGCAAATACGTTGGTTCTTGCCATTGGTTTTGGCAATTGCTGTTAAGTTAATATCGCTCAACGAAGTCCTTGTAGAACGTTTTTATTCTACATTTCTTTTTCATTATGTCACCATGCCTCTCCGCTTTGTTATGTGCAAAGTGCCTTTTAGTGTTGGGGATTGTTTGTATGTGTTAATTGCCTTAGTACTTGTTTATCAAGGTATAGTATTTGCCAAGCGAGCATGGCGTCTTGTGTTTACCTTACATTTTTACCGAAAGTGGTTAGCTAGCATAATACCCAATTTTCTTTGGCTATATATTGTATTTAATGTTTTGTGGGGACTGAATTATAATCGACTTGGTGTAGCGGCACAAATGCATATTGTTAACCAACCCTATACAGCTGAGCAATTAACCCGAATCAATTGTTACTTTTTAGAGCAAATGAATGCTCAACGCTTACTTGTTGGCGACTCTATAGTTACCTATCCGTCAACTGATAGCTTGTTTAAGTGGTGCATTCAAGCGTATGACACTTGCGCTAGTCGGTTACCTTTTTTACGCAGTCATCATTTAAATATTAAAAGTTCGTTGTTGACCAAGGTAGTGAGTTATGCGGGCTATTCAGGTTATTACAATCCCTTTACTACCGAGGCGCAAGTAAATACCGATTTGCCTCCCTTTTTACT
>JAIXOS010000401.1 GCA_027486695.1 Chitinophagaceae bacterium
ATGATTACCGACGGAAAACCCACATGCTTGAAAATAGGCAATAAATACTATAAAAATAGTTTTGGCCTAGATAGGAAGGTGGTAAATAGGTGCATTAATTTGGCAGCGCAATGTAAAAAACTGCGTATACCAATTACCACCTTTATGATAGCTTCTGATCCGTATTTACAAAGTTTTGTAACTGAGTTCACTGAAATGAATCAAGGAAAAGCCTACTTTGCTACTTTAGACAAACTTGGTGCTTTTCTATTCAAAGATTTTGAAAGCGGCAAACGAAAAACCATTTATTAATTTTTATTCCATACTCCAATTACAACATGCAAGCACCCAACACAACCACTCTTGGTCAATTAAAGCAATCAGGTTATGCTCCCAAATCTATAAAAGATGAAGTAAGACAAAACCTTATTAAATACATAAAAAACAACGAAAATGCTTTTCCTGGCATCTTAGGCTACGAAGATTCTGTTATTCCCGATACAGAACGTGCATTACTGAGTAGGCACAATATATTGTTTTTAGGGTTACGTGGACAAGCCAAAACACGCATGGCTCGACAAATGATTCATTTACTAGACCCCTTTATTCCTTATGTGGCGGGTAGCGAAATTTATGACGATCCTTTTCAACCTATAAGCCATTTTGCTAAAGAACAAATAGCCCAATTGGGCGATGAAACCCCAATCGCTTGGTTGAAAAACAGTGATCGATACAGTGAAAAGCTTGCCACTCCCGATGTTACTGTGGCGGATTTAATTGGCGATATTGACCCTATAAAAGCAGCTAATTTAAAATTGAATTTTGCCGACGAACGGGTAATACATTATGGCATCATTCCGAGAAGCCATCGTTGTATTTTTGTAATCAATGAATTGCCCGACTTACAAGCCCGCATTCAGGTGGCATTGTTTAACATTTTGCAAGAGGGCGATATCCAAATTCGTGGCTTTAAGCTGCGTATGCCCTTGGACATTTTGTTTGTTTTTACCGCTAATCCGGAAGATTACACCAATCGTGGCAGCATTGTTACGCCCTTAAAAGACCGAATAGAAAGCCAAATACTCACTCACTATCCCAAATCAATTGATACCGCACTTGCTATTACAGAGCAGGAAGCCAACATTCTTCCTGAACAAAATCAATTAGTTGCAGTAGCAGATGTTATTAAACGGCTCATTGAACAAATTGCATTTGAAGCAAGAAATAATGAATATGTTGACAAAAAAAGTGGCGTAAGTGCTCGTTTAACCATTGCTGCCTACGAAAATGCTGTTGCTACAGCCGAAAGAAGAGCTATTCGTTTCAACGAAACCAATACACAAGTTTGGTTAAGCGATTTAGTAGGAATTATTCCTGCAATAACAGGTAAAATAGAACTTGTTTACGAAGGTGAACAAGAAGGTCCTTACCAAGTAGCTGTTAATCTGTTGGAAAAAGCAACTAGAACCCTATTCTTGGAATATTTTCCCAATCCGGAACAAACCAAAAAACGCCGACAAAGCGGTAAAAAAAGTGCGGATGAAAAACCGATAGAAAGCCCTTACAAAACCATAGTCGATTGGTTTAATAAAGGAAACATTCTTGATGTATTGCTTCAGGTAACCGATGCAGATAAAATTGCAGCTTTGTACCAAGTTGATGGTTTGTATGGATTTGTAAAACAACATTTCCCACAGGCAACGGCCAAACAAAATGCTTTGTTGATGGAGTTTGTACTGCATGGTTTAGCGGCACACTCGTTAATTAGCAAAAAAAATATAGAAGGCAAAATAGAATTTAAAGATTTAATGGGAAGCATGCTCAACCTAGGCAGTATTCATTTTGATGAAGACGAGGAATAAGAGTGTACTTTACTTATTTGCTTGTTTTATTTACAGCAAACTGCTTTGTTGTAAATAAAACAAGTTATTTTTACAAACGCTAGTTACCCGAACTATCGCTGCAAACATTTTTGTTTGAAGAGGAAAGTCTGGACAGTATAGAGCATCCCACCGGTGAATAGCCGGCTCCGAAAGGAAGAGACAGTGCCACAGAAAATGACTACCGATAGCAATATTGGAAAAGGTGAAAATGTAGGGTAAGAGCCTACAATAGCGGTTAGTAATAGCCACTATGGGTAAACCTTGGGAACTGTAATGCCACGTATAGAAGCGCTTGAGAGCTGCTCGTTCAATGCTTCAGGGTAGGCAGCCACAGGTGCAGCGTAAGTTGTATCGTAGATAAATGATAGTGTTGAAACAGAATCCGGCTTATGAGGTAACTAGTTTTTACTCAATCCATGCGCACAAAGCAATGTACGCATGGATTTTTTCCTGTTTTCCTCGATTTTTTAGAAAGTTCCAAAAAAGCTTTGTAAGTTATTGATAATCATTTGTTGTATTTTTTTCTTGGGTGACCCAGCTATTTTTGTATAGTCATGTTTGTACGCAAAAAGAAAAATAAGAGTGGGGTTATCAGTATCCAGATTATTGAGAAGCGGGACGGCAAGTCAGTTTTGCTGAAGACAATTGGTAGTTCTGCCGACCCCAAAGAGATCCAAACGCTTTTTGAACAGGGCAAAGTATATGTTTTGCAATTTG
>JAIXOS010000090.1 GCA_027486695.1 Chitinophagaceae bacterium
CTTATCGGAAAGAAAGGAGTTTTGTGGTGGAGTATTCATAAAATAATTTCAGAAAAACAGAATAAACCAAAATATCTAATTCTTGAAAATGTTGATAGACTTCTCATTTCTCCGTCAGGGCAACGAGGACGCGACTTTGCTATTATCTTACAAAGTTTAAATAAATTAGGCTATGCAGTTGAGTGGAGAGTAATAAATGCAGCAGATTTTGGAATGCCACAAAGACGAAGAAGAATTTTCATTTTAGCGTATCTAAAAGGAACTAACATCTACGAAAATATAAAAGTGATTTCTCCTGTTGAATGGATTTTAGAAGAAGGTACTTTAGCAGAAGCTTTTCCTATAACATCTGAAAATTCTTTGTTTCCAAAAGAATTTGAACTTAAGGGAGATGTGGTTTCCATTTCTGAAAATTTCAACAAAAGCGGAACAACTGGGCTTTTGGAAAATACTGGGTTGATGATTAATGGCTTGATTACAACACTAAAAACAAAACCAAACTATGATGGAAAGTTCATGATTTTGAAAGACCTTATTCAAAATGGTGAAGTAACCTCAGAATTTTATATTGATAAAAATGAATTAGATAAATGGATATACTTGAAAGGGCCGAAAAAAGAAATGAGGACAAATGCACAAGGTTTTGAATATAATTACAGCGAAGGAGGGATGATTTTTCCAGATTCTTTAGACAAACCATCAAGAACAATTATAACTGGTGAGGGCGGCAAATCTCCATCTAGATTCAAACACGTTATTGAAACATCGAAAGGATACAGAAGACTTTCGCCTATTGAACTTGAACGTTTAAATATGTTTCCGGACAACCATACAAAACTTGAAGGGGTATCAGATACTAAGAGAGCATTTTTCATGGGTAATGCTTTAGTTGTTGGGATAATAGAAAAAGTTGGAATTGCATTAAAACAAAAAATTAAGAATGAAGTTGCAGTATAATCCAAACAATAAAGATTCGATAATTAGTTTTGCTAAATTACTAATTGGTAAATCAGTTGGAGGAGAATATAAAAATGATATTTTAAAACTTAACCTAAGTTCAAAAGACAAAGGAAGGCTTGGTAAAGTAATTGAAGAGTTATACTTCAGATATAAACCAAATCCTAAACCAGAAGCCGATTTTAAAAAGGCTGGTTTGGAATTGAAAAGTGCTGGCTTATTGAAACAAAAAAAAGGACACAATTTTGTAGCAAAAGAAAGGTTGGTTTTAAATATTATTGACTACGAGTTACTCGTGAAACAAACCTTTGAAAATAATTTTTTAACTGGCAAAAACGCCCATTTATTACTAGTTTTTTATCTCTATGAACAAGGGGTTGATATTATTGATTCTGTTATTAAGTTAGTTGGAGATTGGCCTTACACCAAAGAAGACTTAGAAATTATAAAAAAAGATTGGGAATTTATTAAACGAAAAGTTGCAGAAGGCAAAGCTCACGAGCTTTCGGAAGGAGATACATATTATTTAGGTGCCTGCACAAAAGGGGCAAATGCTTCATCAGTTAGAAAACAACCTTTTAGTGAAATTCCTGCCAAACAAAGAGCCTACTCACTTAAGCAAGGTTATGTAAATCACATCATTGCATCAATTGCAAATGACACAACAGAAGCTTATGGCAAATTAATCCCTTCAGTTTCAGCCGCGAAAAAACAGACAATTGAAGAAATCGTAATTTCTAAATTCAAACCATTTTACGGCAGGTCTGCTGAGCAAATACTTGCTTTAACAGGGGTTGTATTAAACGTAAAAGCAAAAAATTTTCATGCAAGCCTAACAAAAGCAATTCTGGGAATTGAAATTGATAAAGAAATTGAAGAGTTTGAGAAAGCTGGAATTGAAATTAAAACAATTAGAGTTGAAAATGATAATTCTATTAAGCAATCCGTTTCTTTTCCAGCTTTTGAATTCGAAAAAATTTATTCTGAAAATTGGATAACAAGTGAATTAAAAGAATTAATTGAAGGAAAGTTTCTTTTCATTTTCTTTAAGAATAATGGCGATAATTATTTTTTAGAAAAAGTTAAATTTTGGAACATGCCGTTCTCGGATAGAGTCGAAGTCCGAAAAGTTTGGCTTAATACAAAAAAGATAATTCAAGAAGGGCGAATTTTTAAGGATTTTGCAAAAGATAAATTAGGCAATATTAGAGTTTCTAAAAAAAGTAATCCAATAAGATTAAACAATCTACCTAAAATTAGCGAAAGTTTAATTTGTCACGTACGACCTCATAGTAACGATTCCACAGAAACGTTTCCTTTACCTGTTGAAGACAAAATTTTGAAAGTTAAAGAATATTCTAAACAATGTTTTTGGCTGAATAACACTTATGTAAGAGATGAAGTTTATCTTAATAAGTAAGGGTATTGAGAGTGTTCATTTGTAGTATTTACATAAACCATGTTTGTTATCAATGTTCAATCAACTGTACAGATAAGCAGTTGTAAATAGCTTGCAGATACAATTTGGCAACAAATATGATTTTATTAATGAAAAAAAAATAGTTCAAAAGGTCTTAATTCCTTGATGAAACGATTAAATAAAAAACCCATCTTTCTCCAAAATCCTATCTACAATTCAACCGCTTATTAAAAAACGTTAATCGAGTTTCTTATGGAGCAATTGGCGCATGGATAGCTATCCCGAAAAAACAAATGCGGTGTTGGTGGGTAGCAACACCCTTTTTTACAGTTGTGCCATCGTTTGATATTCAATAGCGCAACTGTAAAAAAGTACACTTTGCGATAGACTTGTAAATGTACATTGGTATTAGGTTGACAATAACCCTATTGGCTACAATTACAGCAATCAAAATTCCTTGTTAGCAAACCATTATTCCATCCCACAACACTACCGATA
>JAIXOS010000060.1 GCA_027486695.1 Chitinophagaceae bacterium
GTATCAACCTTCTAACTTGATTACCAAATACTTTAAACAAACGCCCATGTACCACAACCGCTAACGAATGTAAGTTTGCAACAGAATTGACTTCCTATAACAATGGCGCATTGAAACAGCTAGCTAAACATTGTTGCTTTTTTTTTCATTTAAATAACTATTTAGCAAGTAAAAAATCTTTTGCGCAAGAATAAATGCTAAATATCTGTACCAGCTAAGTTTATGACAACGCGGCTAAATGTGTATAAACAAAAAAGCTGCTGCAAATAGATTGCAACAGCTTTTTTCAAAAGTATAGTAGTTAAAATTATTTAACTTCAACTTCAGCACCTGCTTCTTTCAATTTAGCAGCAATTTCATCGGCTTCTGCTTTAGAAACGCCTTCTTTAATTGCTTTAGGAGCGCCATCAACTAAGTCTTTAGCTTCTTTCAAGCCAAGGCCAGTTAAGTCTTTAACAACTTTTACTACAGTTAATTTGCTAGCACCTGGGCTTACTAGAACTACATCAAATGCAGTTTTTTCTTCTACTGCTGCTGCTGCTTCGCCACCGCCTGCTGCTACTACTACTGCTGCAGCTGCTGGTTCGATACCGTACTGATTTTTAAGTACATCAGCTAATTCTTGAACTTCTTTTACTGTTAAGCCTACTAGTTGTTCGGCTAATGCTTGAACGTCTGCCATGGTTGTTACATTTTTTCCGCCTTCACAGTGTTATCTCCGGCGGAGGGTTTAAAAAAATTCGCTCTATTAAGCCTGAGTCACGGCTATCGTATACAGAAATGTATTCGGTGTAATTATCCAGCCACTTCTTCTGTAGCTGTTTCTGCTTGTTTCTCGTGATGGTGCAATAAGGCAGCCAAAACGCGTTTTGCAGGAGATTGCAATAAGCCAATTACTTCACCAATCAATTCATTTTTGGTTTTGATTTTGGTAAGTGCAGCAAGGTTATCGTCGCCGGCATAAATATCGCCATTGATAAATGCAGCTTTCAAAGTAGGTTTGTCTACTTTTTTATCTTTACGAAACGAAGTAAGGATTAAAGCGGGTTCTTTAGGGTTTTCGCTAAACATCAATGCTGTTACATTGTGTAAGCTATCATACACACCTGCATATTTTTCGGCATCAAGAGATTCTAATGCTTTGCGAATAAGGGTGTTTTTAGCCACTTTAAGTTCCACTTGTTTATCAAAACAAGCTTTACGTAAAGTACCAACCTGAGCTACAGTTAATGATTCTGTATCGGTGATGTAAAAATTATTGTATTGAGTAAACTTCTCTTTAAGAAGTTCAATCACTTCATTTTTTTCGTTTTTGTTCATAACTAAATTTTTTATAAACCTAGGTCATTGAATTGCTTTCGCAAAACTCACTAGGAATTAGTTGGCTAATGCTTTTGCGTCTAAGGTTAAACCAGGGCTCATACTTGTGGCCATGCTTACACCTTTTAAATAGGTACCTTTTGAAGTAGCGGGTTTCAATTTGATGATAGCGTTAATAAATTCGGCGGCATTTTCAGAAATTTTATCTGCTGAAAATGATACACGACCAATAGAGGCATGTACTATACCAGACTTGTCTACTTTAAATGCAATTTTACCGCCTTTTACTTCATTAACTGCTGCTGCTACGTCGTTGGTAACAGTACCGGTTTTAGGGTTTGGCATTAAATTACGAGGCCCCAATATTTTACCTAATTTACCAATTTTAGGCATTACAGATGGAGTAGCGATGATAACATCTACATCTACCCAACCGCTTTCTATTTTTTGGATGAATTCGTCCAAGCCAACATAATCAGCACCAGCACCTTCTGCGGCAGCTACTTTATCGGGAGTACACAATACCAATACTTTTTTGGTTTTACCGGTACCATGAGGCAATGTAACAGTTCCGCGAACTTGTTGATCTGCTTTTTTAGGATCTACACCTAAGCGCACGTGTACATCCACGGAGCTATCGAATTTGGTGCAATTGATTTCTTTTACCAATGCAGATGCATCTTTAAGGGAATAAATTTTATTTTTATCCACCTTAGCGTTAGCTATTTTTCTTTTTTTAGTCAATGACATTTTTCAGATTTTTAAGGTGAATAAATTAATTTTCCCAAGGAGCTGCACCATCAATAGTTAATCCCATACTGCGAGCAGTACCGGCAACCATTTTCATTGCACTTTGGAGGGTGAAACAGTTAAGGTCGGGCATTTTGTCTTTAGCAATTTCCTCTACCTGAGCCCAAGTAACTTTGCCATTTTTAGCTCTGTTGGGTTCTTTACTACCTTTTTGAATTTTGGCGGCTTCCATTAATTGGATAGCGGCTGGAGCAGTTTTGATAACGAAGTCGAAAGACTTATCGTTATATACTGTAATAACTACCGGAACAACTTTTCCGATTTTGTCTTGGGTTCTTGCATTAAATTGTTTGCAGAACTCCATAATGTTCACACCCTTACTACCAAGGGCTGGACCTACTGGTGGTGCAGGATTGGCTTGACCGCCTTTCACTTGCAACTTCACATAGGTTGAAATTTCTTTAGCCATGAATTTGTGATTTAATTGGTTTTAACGTTGTCAGCTATACCAACAACTCCCAAGTTGAACCATTCTTAATTATTAAAAGAACTTTTGGGAGCGCAAAGGTAAGCTTCCTCTTTTATTTAACCAAAAAAAAGGGAAGCCATTTTCAGACTTCCCTTTCAACCTATAAATCAAATTTTAGTTACTTACATTTTATTTTGTAAATACCTGTTACTTTTAAAGTATTGCTAGCTGCATCGTATTTGGCAGCAGCCTCTACTGCACCACTAGCAGGCAAGTTACCCCATTTAGCTTCGTTTTGTTTTTTCAATACAACGCTTGTAGAATACCAACCACCATTCCATGCATAGAATGTATAACTACCATTTTCTTTTAAGTTATAGAAATAGGCAGGCTGTCCAGCTACAATGTACTTGTATGTCCATGCATTCCACCAATCTGTTGCATTATTATCGAACATGTATACCCAACCGCTATAATTAACCTTTAAGTTTTTATTAGAACAAAAAGCAGCAATATCTACACTCAAGTTAATTGGAGCTGGTGGTTTAGGAATAGGCAACTCGAGGGTAACATTAGATTGGCCACAAGGCGCAAAAGAAGCCGTTTGATTGTAAACATAACCACCATTTGCATAAGCATATCCGAAAATACGGGCTGTAGGTATGTACACTCGATTTCCTAAATATAAACTAGAAGTAGCTTTACCGTTTACCAAATAAACAGATCCGGAACCTAAATAATTGTAATTGCTACCGTACATAATTAAACCTGCATAACCAGTATACTTGGTATCACCTGTAGCTACTACATTTACATTTAATGTATTGTTACAGGTTGGTGGTTGAAAATATCTTGTGTACCAAGAATAATACCTATAAAAACTACTCGTTTGTTGCCAACCGTCTAAGTTCCAATAAGACAAATGTGAGGCGCTGAATTTTGCTACTAGTTTATTTCCTTGTGCAAAAACGGGGGCATCACCTTCTAACACCCATTTACCGGTGCCTTCGTCCATACTCCATACCGGAATAGAGTCACCTGCTTGGATATTTCTTCCTTTGAAGTAGTTGTAATAATTTTCATTTACTTCTACTTCAATTTCTAGTGGTTTAGAAAATTGTCTTACTTCTTTACCACCTGCTTGCATGTTAATTTGTAAGCAACCAGCTGTAATAAAATCAACTACGCTATCAATTTTGTTGCCATTTTTATCAACTGCGTTTCTTGTTTGTAATCCACCTGGAAATGCCCTTAAAGAAGCTTCATCACCTATACCATAATGAATAACAGTAGAATGCAACGCATTCGAATTAATTGTATTTCCACTAGCATCTTTCAAAACTGTTCCTTCAGGAATAGTAATTTTAGTGGCTTCAGTCATGGTAGCATTGGTAGTTGTTTGGATGATGGTTGGCTGAGTGGTACTTAACACATTATCTGCATCTACTAAACTACTGCCGGGGGCAGGACTAGCTAATTCTTGTGCATAAACCTCTATTGATTTTTCTAAGGTATCGGTAAGGTAAAAGGTTTTGTTTACACGGGCAAATCCTGGAAAAGTAACATCTAGGGTAAAACTTATTGGGCTTGACGCTGATGGTACACGATTGCTTCCCACACTAAACTGTAAGAAACCTCTACTAGCTTTTAGGGAAGTATCGCCATCGTTCATCACAATATACATGGCATCGGTACCACTAACAGCTACCTTGTAAGTGGCTTCCGGACTTGCCGCATTGTAGCCGGGTTGTTTGGAAGAGGTAGGATTGGCATTGATGAATTTAACCAATACCGGAGAACGGTAAATGTCCGAATTAATTACAAACGTAATATCGTCTGTCGGATTGATTTTTTTACAAGCATTCATTGAGACTATCAATACGACGGCCATCAACAATGGTTTGATGAAGTTTTTCATGTTGTTTGTTTTGAATTGATTAAA
>JAIXOS010000366.1 GCA_027486695.1 Chitinophagaceae bacterium
AATTTTCACAAAAAGTAAATTCAGATTATTACAATTTTGCAAGTGGCAACTGTATGCAGATTGTAGAAATTTTTTAATCAAGTTCTAAAAAAGTGACTTGTTTCAAAGCTCCGATTATCGGGGCTTTTTTTGGTTTTAGCCACTAAAAGCATCAAATTGCTTCGTATTTATAAAGGGGTGGAAATATGTATTCCTCAGGGATGCTTTAGGGATTAATTAAGGGTTAATCAATACTTGATATTATACTTTTCATCCAATGCCATTAGCCAATCTTTATCTGATTGGGTTGATACAATTTTTTCAAGATTTTCAAAGACTGTTTCAAGGTATATTTTTTTGAATGTACTATTACCTTGTTCAGTTAAGATGTCTCTAAATTCTTTCTCTGTTTTATTGTTGTTCCATAAAAACTCATCGTTTTCTTTTGGTGAGAAAACCCAAAATCCAAACTCATCACAATCTCTTGCTTTAGCAATTTTTTCTGCCAATAAAAAGTTTCGCCAAAGCTGATTTAATCCAAACATAAAAGGGCAACTATTTGCAACTTTTACTTTAGCATTATCTATAACATTTGAAGTATTTGTTAAAGACCAATTTTCATATTTATTGTAACCGCATAAATAAATATTTGAATCATTTGTTTTTTTATTTGTAACCATTTCATTAAAGAAATTTGCAGAATTGCAAATTGATTTATTTTCTTTTTTGCTTTTAAATGAACTGCAAACAGAAAACTCTGCTTCGATAAACTTAAACTCAATTAGCAATATTCCTTTTTTGGTTCCATCATATTTATAGAAAACTGCAATATCAGCATCAGTACCACCTATGGAAGATTGGTCGCCAATATCTTCATTGGAATTTCTTTCAAACCCTTTTATACTATTACATTCATTTGGTGTAAACTCTGGCTCTAAGTGAACAATATTTATACTTTTTTCAAACAAGTTTGAAAACAATTTATCAGCTAATTCAGGGTTTTGCTGCAAATGAGCAATTAAATTAAAACAATAAGGCTGTGATGCTGCGGTGTTAGTTAGCAGCCTATTAATATCACCAATCTTATGGCTATTTATTCTCTTATTGGTAGCTTCATAAATATGCTCATTTATAAAATTTTCTTTGGCACAACTGATATCTAATAAATGATTGTAATAGTTGCCTTTACTGGATTTTCCGTAAAGGATATTTTCTTTTTTTGAAAGAAAATGAGACATTTTTTTATACACTTTCTTCTGCCAATTATTACCTTTTTCGTAGAGACTAACGTTATCTTCTTGCTTCATATACTTTATGATTTTTGGGGAATGCTTGACAATATTAAATATAATAACATTCAGAATAACAAATAAAAAAGCAAACAGCAAAGCCCTAAAAGGGCAATGCTGACAACTGGCGGCGACCTGATGGATAAACGAAAACGAACCAACCAATGGAAGCCAAATGAAAGGCACGAACCCCAAAAGCTGGACGATAGAAAACTGGTAACCTGCACAAATGACGACTGAAAGCTAAAGGTGGCAAAGCTGGAACTGGAAAGTGGCAATGGCTGAGAGGGCAAACTGCCAAACGGTAACGACTGATGATGCGAAGCTGTTTTTGCATAACTAAATTTTTTATAAGCATCTATCAGCGAAGGCAGATAACGACACCAAAAGGAAACGGAATAAATGATGGCTTTGTGTGTTGGCTCATGTGTTTATGCCGTAGTCTTTTGGTGGCGTTTGTTGGCTCTGTGTGTCTGCCTGCCGTAGCTATTTTTGCTGTATAAAAATGTTATGCAAAGGCACTACCGCCTTGCAGTAGCCCGTTGAAATATTGCCCTTTTTGCATCCATTATGAGCAATAGATTTTGCTTGTAGTTTTTTTCAAGTGCTTCAAGCTGTTGCAATGCTTTTACATTTTTGTTGTACTGCTCTTTTTCTGCAAATGCTGTTGCAGCTTGTTCTTTTAAAAATGCTTTGAACTCGTGTAAACGAATAAAAGGAATAACTGAACCAGTGTGTAAATAATGGAATTTTTTAGACTGCCATAAACCCCAACACAACCAAAATAAAAACTCTTTTTCTTCATCATTTTTAACAGTGATTACAAAGCAATTTGGGCAAGGTTTTTCAAGTGGCTTACCACTATTCAAACCTTTGCTTAAAACATAAAATTGATTACTTAAAACTTCTTTTGTGCTTATTGAATTGTAGCAACTAATTGAGAAAGTAAACATAACAACTACCACTGATTTTTACTAATGGCAGAAAACCACTATTGACCAGCGATAGGCAACCCAAATGCAGCGTGGGCAGGGAAGGCAAGGTTTTTTGCAAGAAAAATACTACCTGTTGCTTGCCAAATTTGCGAAGCCTTGGCAAGCTAAAAACAGGGGAAGATTTTTTTGCAAAAACCGATAGGCAAGTGAAGTGAAACGTAACGCAGACCTTGCCGACTAAAGAGGGCATAATTTTGCCTATTGCTGGACAATAGATGAAAACGACAACTTCCATTTTCTTGCTTCAAAAAAATAACCCTGCCCCACTGAAAGTGGGGAAGAAAAAGAAAAAATCCAG
>JAIXOS010000036.1 GCA_027486695.1 Chitinophagaceae bacterium
ATTAAATCGTCGGTATAACCATGCAACTGTTCGAAAGCTGCTTTTTCCGAATCGGAAAGTTTACCAGGAACAATTCTATCTACCAAAGAGTTACAAAAATCATTGGCTTCATGCAGCCACTCAATAAAGTCATTTTCTAATTGATGTAAATTAGCAAGTGATAGAACTATCTCCTTTAATTTCAATCCATTATCAACAATAAGTTCTGTAGGAATAATAACACATCCATGTGCTTTACTTCCTTGAAAGGTTTGATACCTTTTGTATAAAATGGCGAGTAATTTACCGGGAAAAGAAATTGGCGGAGTAGCAAAAATAGAGTCAGTAGGTAATAGACTGATGCCTACCTCTGTTGTGTTTGAAACGATTATCTGCAATTCAGGGTTGATTGCTGTATCCAAAATTGCATCCCAATCAGTAGCTGCACTCAATACCGTACTTATGGATGCATTGATGATGATTTGATTAATAAGCTGCCCTTCGTGGATTCCATTAATTAAGTGTGTATACAAGCATTCTTGTGTGCTGAAGGCATCTGTACCGCCGTTGCCTGTGGATTTTACCACAACTACCCTTCCATTAAAACTACCTTTTTTGTTAGCTACATCTATAAAATAATCTGGCAAGCCGCGTAATAACACACCTGTTCCAAATTGCAATACCTTTTCTGGCAAAGAAAAAATTGAATGTTGAGGTATCTCAATATAATTGAGTGAGTTTTTATCAAGCAGTTGTGGCGATAATTGCATATACACTTTCTGTTTTGGAAATTTGAGAAAACTGAAGACAACCTAAATTAGGTTAATCGTTAAGTAAAGAAATAAGGAATTTTTGAAGTAAAGAATTATTGAGCATAATGTAAAAGATATGGCTGAACTAAAATAGTGATTGGCATTGCTATGTGCAAAAAAAAGGAGAATTTACTTGTAAGTGTTCCTAAAATCTATCCATCTTATAAGGTATTTTAACACAATTGTAATGATATTTGTAGCATTTAAGTGAAATTATCAGAATGAAGCCGCAATTACTAAAAGTGCCCACCAAACATACCGATTCGTTTAGCGCCCGACAAGATATGTATCCCAACATCAATAATCGATGGCATTATCATACTGAGGTAGAAATGATTCATTTTCATTGCGGTAGTGGTATGCAATTTATTGGTAACCACATCAGCCGTTTTCAGGCGGGCGATATTGTATTGGTTGGCAGCAATTTGCCGCATTATTGGCGGTACGACGATGAAGCTTATTTAGAACAACCATTTGAAAAGCCTTACTCAACCGTTATTCACTTTACTGAAAATTTTTGGGGTAAAGATTTTTTAGCCTTACCTGAAACGCGTGAGCTAAAATTGTTACTAAATGATGCAAAAAAAGGGTTATTGGCTAGAGCAGTGCAACATCCAAACATTGCTTTGCACATGCAACAAGTTTTACAACAAAAAGGATTCAATAAATTACTCAGTTTACTAGCTTGCTTACAATCCTTTTACTCCTCGGAAAACATTGTACGATTATCAGCCATCAATTACAGCAATAATATACCCGATTCGGAAAGTGAACGAATTGAGAAAATATACAATTTCACAGCCAATCATTTCAAGCGAAAAATTGCCTTATCCGAAATTGCTGCTTTAGTAAACCTAGAACCGAATTCATTTTGTCGTTATTTCAAAGTAAGAACAGGAAAAAACTACACGGCATTTTTGCAAGAAATCCGTGTAAACCATGCATGTAAATTATTGCTCGAAAACAAACTCAATATTAAACAAGTGTGTTTTGAAAGTGGGTTCAATAATTTTTCCTGCTTTCACAAGGGCTTCAAGGAAATCACGGGACAAAGCCCAAAAAGTTATCAAAGTGCATTTTTATCCAACAATACAAGCATTTAACTGCATAAACCTGTGAATTAACTTTTTTATTGAGTTTTATTTTTGCAACAATGATGTAATTATTTGTGCGCTTGTAATATATTTGCAACATTGTAACAAAAATTATGCATAAATCTGCCCCTTTTCATAGTTGTTTATTAATGCTGTTGGTACTACTAGTTAGTTTTTCAAAGGCGCAAAATAGTTGCAAACTTGCATTTTCGGGCAGGGTGTTGGACTATGATACACATCAGCCGCTACAAGGCGCAATTGTTCGTGTGCATGATATAAACATAACAAACACCACCGATACTTCGGGATATTTTATCATTCAACATCTTTGTGCCGGAAATCATTCTATTTCTATTAGCCATATTGGATGCACCACAATTAGCGAACATATACATTTTAAAAAAAATATGTATCATGTGTTTGAATTGCCACATTTAGCCAATCAGTTGCAAGAGGTAGTGGTGAGTGGTTTTAAGAAAACGCAAGTAGGCCAATTACAACAGGACATAAGAGAACAAGCTTTAGAAATGAGTCGAGGCACTACCCTTGGTGAGGCTTTGAGTAAAATTACAGGTGTTACCGTTTTACAAACCGGAACCAATATTTTTAAACCTGTTATCAATGGGTTGCATAGCAATAGAGTATTGATAATCAACAACGGCATTCGGCAAGAAGGGCAACAATGGGGAAGTGAACATGCACCAGAAATAGACCCTTATATTGCCAATAAACTTACTGTAATTAAAGGGGCTAGCAGTATTCAATACGGAGGCGATGCTATTGGCGGTGTAGTGCTAGTGGAACCGAAGTTATTACCTAATGCGGTGGGCAAGTATGCGGAACTAAATACTGCTGTATTTAGGAACAATAGAATGGGCGTACTTTCAGGCTTTTGGCAACAGCATCTTAAGCGCCAACCATTTAGTTATCGCGTACAAGCAACCATTAAAAGAGGCGGCAATGCCCGTACTCCTAATTACTGGTTAGCCAATTCCGGACTTGCAGAGGCTAATTTATCAGTAGCGGCGGCGTATCAAATGAAAAACAGCGGTCATGATTTTTTTTATAGCTTATTCAATACAAAAATTGGTATTTTTTCCGGTTCGCACATTGGCAATGTTACCGATATGCTGCAAGCCATAAATGTTGGAGAACCGCCTGAATACATCAAAAAAGAAGGTTTTTCTTACGTTATCAATCGGCCTTATCAGCAAGTACGGCATCATTTATTCAAACACAAATATTATCAGATATTACCGAACAAAAGTCGAATAAACGTTGTTTCGGCGCTGCAATACAATAGTCGAGATGAATTTGATACCAAGCGCTTTGCTAGTAGCAGCAACAATCCGCAATTGTCGTTACAGTTATTTTCGGCTTCAACCGAAATGAATTGGGAACATAAGTTATTGCGCAAAACCAAAAGCAATTGGGGGGTAACAGCTAGTTATCAGCAAAATAGTTACCAATACAGGTATTTTATCCCCAACTACCAAAGCATGAATGCAGCTATTTTTTTTATTGAAAAATATCAATGGCAAAAATGGCAGGTTGAAGCAGGCATTCGACACGACATTAAATGGTTAAGTGCAATTACAAGTAATACAGGAAAAATATATAAAAACCAATTATTTAGAGGTACAAACGGAACTGTTGGACTTAATTATACCCACAGTGATGTTTGGCAATCTTCGTTGCACATAGGCACAGCCTGGAGGTCACCCCATATTAATGAACTCTTTAGCGATGGATTGCATCACGGTGCAGCAAGAATAGAAAAAGGAAATAGCCAACTTCAGCCAGAACGCGCATACAGTTTGGCTTTGGGCTCGCAGTTGCAAACAAATCATTGGCAACTAAGTGTAGGATTGTTCACGAAAAGTATACAAAATTTTATTTACTTAAATCCGGTTTATCCGCCGGAGTTAACCATAAGAGGTGCATTTCCGACTTTTGCTTACACACAAACCAATGCACTGCTTTATGGCTTAGATGCCAACAGTGAATGGCAAATCAACCATCATTTATCATTGCTTACTAAGCTTTCTCTTTTACGCGCAAAAAATACAACAACCAATGAATGGCTAATTGCCATGCCATCCGACCGATTAGAACAAGCCATTAAATATCATTTTTCCGATGCCGGAAAGTGGAAAGAGCCCTATATACAACTAGCTATTTTGCATGTATGGAAACAACATCGCATACCTGCTTCCGGTAATATCCCTTTTATTCAGCCGGATGGTACCACCAAATGGTTAGCAGATTATGCCAATCCGCCGGAAGCCTATTTCCTACTTAATGCAGAAGCAAGTATTACCCATCAAGGACGAAAAAATAAACAAGTAATAGGTTTGGTAATCAATAATTTATCGAATACTGTTTACAAAGATTATTTAAATAGTTTTCGGTATTTCGCCCATGAAATGGGCACCAATATTGCTTTGAAAGTAAAATTCCCTTTTCAATTATAACCTTCATTTTTCACGCAATAAAAACCAACAATTTATGAAAATGCAACAGACGCAAAAAACAGTATTGAGTATTTTATGTGCCGGAATGCTCTTTACGGCATGCAAAAAAGAGGCAACAAGTGCAAACGAAGAAGAATTGATTACTACCATTAAAATTGTATTGAGTCATCCTACTACAAAAGCGCCAATTGACTCTTTTATTTTTAAAGATGCCGACGGTATTGGTGGCAATGCCCCATCGAAGTTTGATACTATTCGTTTACAAACCAATACGAGTTACTTGTGTAATGTGTACTTTTTAAATGAAAGTGTTAGCCCTGCAGATAATATTACCGAAGAAATCAAAGAAGAGGGTGCCGATCACCAATTGTATTTTACTACCACTGCGGCCACTTTAAATATCGATTCGTTGAATACCGATGCCAATAATTTACCGCTCGGATTAACGAGTCGTTGGGTAACCCAAGCAGCAAGCAATGGAACTACTACCGTTACCCTAAAACACAAACCAGGTATAAAAGCTTCGGGCGATTTAATTTCCAAGGGCGAAACTGATATTGAAATTGCTTTTCCCACCATTATTCGATAGGTCTATTTAAAAACGTAACCATTTAGCACTTACTTTTGCGCCGCTGAATTTAATGGCAATAAAGTAAGTGCTTTGTTGTCTACATCTTAAAACAACCATCAATATGGCTTTACAAGCAGGCATCGTAGGATTGCCAAATGTCGGAAAATCTACTTTATTTAATGCCGTAAGTATTAGCGCTAAAGCGCAAGCAAGCAATTATCGTTTTTGTACTATTGAACCAAATGTTGGTTTGGTAGATGTACCCGATGAGCGACTCTCTAAATTGGCTGAATTGGTAAAACCCAACAGAATTGTACCTACACAGTTAGAAATTGTAGATATTGCCGGTTTGGTAAAAGGAGCAAGTAAAGGCGAAGGATTGGGGAATAAGTTTTTGGGAAACATTAAAGAGGTGGACGCCATTATTCATGTGATTCGTTGTTTTGAAGATGAAAATGTATTGCGTGAAGAAGGTGCCATAAATCCAATTAGCGATAAAGAAATTATTGACACCGAATTGCAATTAAAAGACTTAGAAAGTGTAGAAAAAAAATTGCAACGAAGTGAAAAACTCCTGAGAAACGCTGACGCAAAACAAAAACAAGAGCACGAAATTTTAAAGCAGTGTAAAGCGCAGTTGGAACAAGGCAAGAGTATTCGAGGACTGCAATTAAGCAAGGACGACCGCACAGCTATTGCAGATTTATTTTTGCTTACCGAAAAGCCTGTTTTATACGTAGCCAATGTAGATGAAGCCTGCATGCATACCGGTAATAAATATTCAGAAGCGTTAACAGCAGCTGCAAAAGAGGAAGGTGCACAAGTGATTGTAATGTGCAACAATATTGAAGCGCAGATTGCTGAAATGGAGAATGAAGAAGATAAGCAAATGTTCATGGAAGAATACCAAATGAAAGAACCTGCTTTAAATAGATTAATAAGCAGTGCTTATCGTTTGTTAAATTTGGATACTTATTTTACCGCAGGTGTACAAGAAGTTCGTGCTTGGACCATTCACAAAGGATGGAAAGCACCTCAAGCAGCTGGTGTTATTCACTCCGACTTTGAAAGAGGGTTCATTAAGGCCGAAGTAATTGCTTACGAAGATTTTGTGAAATATGAAAGCGAAGCCGCCTGTAGGGATAATGGTCGTCTAAGAATTGAAGGAAAAGAATACTTGGTGCAAGATGGCGATGTGATGCATTTTAGGTTCAATGTATAATTACCTATTTATGTACCAACTTAAAAGCGAAATAGCAGCAATGCCATTTCGCTTTTTTATTGAAAATAATTGTGAGAAAGTAAATTTGGCAATCAATTCCTGACAGCACTAGTGACTTGCAGAATGCAACTATGCAATTGTTGTATCCGTATTGTTTTGTTCGCTACGTAATTGTTTAATATAGACTTCAAAATCAGCAATATCTAAAGCGTCCTTTAGGTTTAAATCACCAATTCGAGTACGAACCAAGCTACTCATGTAAGCACCTACACCAAGTGCCGCACCAAAATCGTTCGCCAAACTGCGAATATAAGTACCGGTACCACAAACCACTTTAAAATGAACTACCGGCAGGTCAATCTGTGTTATTTCAAATTGCTTAATGTGTACTTTTCTTGGTTCTACGGCCACTTCAATGCCTTGCCTTGCAGTTTCATACAATCGAACGCCATCTTTTTTTATAGCGCTGTGCTGTGGAGGCATTTGCAATATTTCACCAATAAAGGGCAGGGTTGCCGCTTCAATTTGGGCATTCGTTAAGTGCTGATAAGAAATATGGTTTTGTGGCGTCGTTTCCAAATCGTAGCTTGGAGTGGTAGCCCCAAGTGTAAAAGTGCCTTCGTAGGCCTTCTCCTGCCCCATGTATTCGTTGATTTTTTTGGTAAACTTACCGGTACATACTACCAATAAGCCCGTTGCAAGCGGGTCAAGGGTGCCTGCATGACCTACCTTTTTTGTTTTGGTAAGGTACCGAACTTTACTTACCACATTAAAACTTGTCCAGGTTAACGGTTTATTGAACAACAAAACCTCTCCTTGTGCAAATGAATCCAACGTATACTGCATAGGGTGCAAAAGTAAGTATCTAGCTAATAGAAATACTTAGTTGTACAAATCCATGGCAGTACGAAAGGTATTGCAGTGTGCATGTACAATGGTTTTTATATCTGCACTATAACCGCCACCCATTGCTACTGCCACAGGTATTTGTAGTTGCTGTAATTGGCTAAATACAAATTGATCCCGTTCCAAGCACCCTTCCAATGTAACCTTCAGTTTGCCGAATTTATCCGTTTCCAAAATGTCTACGCCACTTAAGTAAAAAGCAAAATCGGGTTGAAAGGTTGAAAGTATTGGTGGTAAAGACTCCGTAAGCTTTTGTAAATAGGTGGTTGTATCGGTTCCATCTTGTAAGCCAATGTCGGTATCGCTTTGTTCTTTTACAAAGGGGTAATTGTGCGCTCCGTGCATACTAAAAGTGTACACATTGGGTTGATTGCTAAAAATGGAAGCAGTGCCATTTCCTTGATGCACATCTAAATCAATAATCAGTATTTTTTTAGCCAACTGCCGTTGCAGCAAATAATTTGCGGCTATGGCCATGTCGTTTAATAGGCAAAAACCCTCCCCTCTATCCGCAAAGGCATGGTGGGTGCCACCGGCTACATTCAAGGCTACTCCATGTTCAAGTGCATAGAGGCAACAATCAATCGTACCTTGTACAATCATTTGTTCGCGTTGTACCAAAGAAGTAGAATGTGGAAAACCAATGCGCCGTTGCTGTTGTGGCGTAAGGGTTCCGTGTATCAATTGTTGCCAATAGGCTTTTGTGTGGGTAGTTAAGATGGTTGCTTCTGCGCAATAGTCGGGTGTAAACAATTGTTCCGGTACAATTGTGCCTTCATAAAGTAGTTGTTCGGGGATTAACTCATACTTCAACATTGGAAATCGATGCCCTTCGGGCAATGGATGCAGGTAACTTGGGTGATA
>JAIXOS010000128.1 GCA_027486695.1 Chitinophagaceae bacterium
GGGTGCGTGTTATAAGAAAATACACACCATCAATAGGTTGCCCAAACAATAGTTTAATCCTCAAAATGGATAGAAAACAGAATCATGCGCGAATAAATATCGTTAAAAGCGCTGCTGTATTTTAAGTTAGGGTCGCGGCTATGGATATTGGTAAGTCCGTAGCCAAATTTAATTTCGGGCGATATGGTTACAAAAGGCAAATAAAAGTTGCAGCCCAAGCCTATTTCTACACCAAAATCCCCCTTTTTCAATTTGATCAAGTCTTCTGCATTGCGAGTACTAGAATTAGCCGATAAATCGTAGTCGTACTTGATGCCGGTAAGCAGGTAGGTTCTGAAATTGCCCAATCGATCGCTGTTGAGTTTTAATTGAATAGGAAAACTCACAATTGTCGCAGGTAGGGTTTTGGTTTGTTGTACTTCTTCATCGGCCGCTCTTTTGCCAAGTGTGTATTTAAAATAGCGAGCACCGCCAATAATTAATTGCGGGTTGGTACGTATTTGTAATCTGTTTGAAATGCGTGCAGTAGCCAATAATCCCAAGCCAATACCACCGCTAGCGCCGGGTTCGGCCGATAAAATGCTGTCGTTGGCGGCAAAGTTGTTCGACCGTAAAGGATGCAAAACCAACGAGTTGTACCCCACCGTCATGCCAAAATAATAACGAAGGTTATCGTGTTCCGGCTTGTTGATTTCCAACTGAGCAATTACCTGTTTGGAAAACAAACTTGTTGCCGCCAATAGGCAGGCAGCTATCCATTTTGGGCGTATCAACAAACAATTTTGTGGCACAAGAAAAAGTGTTTAAAGTGAGGGTAACAATTGATTTTAGTAAGCTTGCCGCAAAATAACAATCCTTTTGTAGCAAGCCGCTTGCACAGCTACTTTTTTAACAAAGTTATGTTGTGGCGGCCGCTTTGGTACCACAGTAAATACTACAAATACCCAAGGTCATTTTTTTTTGATACACCTGCGTAAAGCCCGCTTGCTGCATGATGGCTATAAATGCACTGCCTTCCGGAAAAGCATTTACGCTGTCGTTCAAATATTCGTAAGCTTTTTTATCGCTTTTAAACAATTGCACTAGGCCTGGGGCAATAAAGCGCATATAAATACCATAAAACCAACGCGAAAAAGGCTGACTAGGTTTGCTAAATTCTAGTACTACCAATTTGCCTCCCTGCTGTAATACACGGTGCATTTCTTGTAGACCCAAAAGTAAGTTTTGAAAATTGCGTACGCCAAAAGCTACCGTTACCGCATCGAAAGATTGGTTAGGGAAATGGATGTTTTCGCTGTCGCCGGTAAACAATTGTATTTGTTGGGTAAGTCCTTTTTGTGCAATTTTTTTTCTGCCAAAATCCAACATGCCCTCGCTTATATCAATGCCTACAATGTGTTCAGGGTGTAGCATTTGGTGTGTCATCAGCGCCACATCGGCCGTTCCTGTAGCCACGTCCAATACCTTTTTAGGTTGCAAATGTTGTATTTGTGCAATGGCTTTTTTGCGCCAATAAATATCAATACCGGCACTTAAAAATCGGTTTAAGAAATCGTATTTAAACGCAATGTTGTTAAACATCTGCGCTACTTGTTGTTTTTTAGATTGGTTGCTTAGTTTGTCGGGAACTATGTGGTCGTGGGCGTATTGCGTCATAAAGCAAAGGTATTATAAATAGGTGTTTGGAAGCCACAGATTACAAAATGTGTACGTGTAGATCTTATTGATGGTATTGGCAAAGTACTACCTCTGGCAGTATTGAAAAAACAGACGCCTACGCACATTTGTTTAGTGATTTTTAAAGTGCGCTTGCTCTTTTTTTCAAAAAAAGCCAATTAAACGGTTACTCCGGCAAGAAGTAATGAAAACGAATTATCGTATTATTGTGTTAGGATAAACTATTTGTAGGTAGCGTGGATGTAAGTATACAAATAAGTAGGTGTGGCAGACAGTGGAGATTTGAGTTCAATATTATTGAGTGTATTTAGTTGGGCAAGGTAGCCTTGTTTACTTTAGATTTTTAAACTCCAACATTGCTTTTATTTACAATTAAACCATAGAAAATGTCTCTATCTCTTTTCGATTTAAAAGGCAAGAATGCCTTAATTACTGGTGCCACGCACGGTTTAGGAATGTCGATGGCTTGCGGCTTAGCCAATGCAGGTGCCCAAATTGTTATCAATGATATTTCAAAAGAAAAATTGGACAATGCGATAGCAGAATACAAAACCCTAGGTATTGATGCCAAAGGATATGTATTTGATGTAACCGACGAAGCTGCAGTTCAAGCAAATGTTGCGTTGATAGAACAAGAAGTGGGTGCAATTGATATTTTGGTAAACAATGCCGGTATCATTAAGCGTATTCCTGTGTTGGAAATGGAAGTGGCCGATTGGGAATTGGTGTTAAAAATTGACTTAACTGGACCTTTTATTATGTCTAAACATGTTGGTAAACACATGGTAAATCGCAAAAGCGGTAAAATTATCAATATCTGCTCTATGATGAGCGAAGTAGGTAGGGAAACTGTAAGTGCTTACGCCGCCGCCAAAGGTGGTTTGAAAATGTTGACCAAAAACTTAGCTACTGAGTGGGCAAAATTCAACATTCAGGTAAATGGTATTGGTCCGGGTTATTTTGCTACAAGCCAAACGGCGCCTATACGTGTAGATGGGCATCCATTTAACGATTTTATTTTAAGTCGCACACCTGCTAATCGTTGGGGTAATCCGGAAGATTTGCAAGGAGCGGTTATTTTCCTTTCATCTAAAGCTTCCGATTTTGTAAGCGGTCATGTATTGTATGTAGACGGAGGTATCTTAGCTACATTAGGTAAAGCTGCAAACGAATAACCGAAATTGTGGCAGATTAGCCAACAATATTCATTTCAGACACCATTACGGAATGGTTAATCGGTTGCATTGCTCAATAATATTGAGTGAAAAACCAATTAAACGTAATGGTGTCTTACTTTAGTTTTGTTAAAACGATTGTTGCTTATTGCCGATTGCAAGTTGTTAGTGTTTGTTAAACATTGAACTAGCATTCCATAAAACCCATCCAAAACCACCATGTCTGTTCTTCAAAAATTTAGTTTGGCAGGAAAGTTGGCGCTTGTTACCGGTTGTAACAAAGGTATTGGCAAGGCAATGGCATTGGGTTTGGCCGAAGCCGGAGCCGATATTATTGGTGTTTCCTCTTCTTTACCTGCTTCGGGTAGCGAAGTGGCATTGGAAGTGGAGGCATTGGGTAGACAATTTTATGCCTATCAGTGCAATATGTCTAATAGACAAGCATTGCTAGCCTTTATACAAAATGTAACACAACAGTTTACACAAATTGATATTTTGGTGAATAATGCGGGGGCCATACAAAGGGCA
>JAIXOS010000373.1 GCA_027486695.1 Chitinophagaceae bacterium
AAGGAACCCAAATTAACAAGTTAAGTACCGATACATTGGACATGTACATTCATTTTTTAAAAGAGCGATATAATGATTTGAATGAAGCGTTTTTTGATATTCTCAATAATTTAGAAAATGAAGAAATTGAAAATTATTTGAACATGCCCGATGAAAAAGCAAAGAAACAAATGACGAAAGAAATTATTAAACCAATCCAAAACTTGATCAAAAATCTAAACGAAGATTTAAGTAAACTAAAAATAGAAGACCTAAATATTGCTAAAGCGTTATTGATTGAGATTGCACAAGATCATTGGGGTCGTTAGGTACTATTCCATAAAAACAATTAAGGCTGTCTATGGTGGGTAGCCTTAATCAGCTGGGCTAGATGTTCCGCAGGGCATATAGCCTAAACCGATAGATGGGATTTGCAATCCCTGTTCCCTACTCTTCGCAATGTTCGTTTACGGCATCTCATTCTCCTCGGGATTAATTAATAAGGAATTTACAGCGCATTCCTTTGTAGAAAGTTTTGCCTAACCTGAACACCAATACTAATTTCATTTAAAACAATTCAGGCTACCCAACATAGGTAGCCTGAATAATTAGTACAACAAAGTTAGTTGCTTATGGTAACAAAGATTTTTTGATAGCCGCAGCCATTTTTTCGCCTTTTTCGTGTATTTGTGCTTCTGTCCAGCTTAAATTGATAAGGGTAGATACACAACGGCTCATTACCGCATCGCTAGCAGAAAAATCTTGCGTTTTTACTTGTAACAAAGCCGCTTTTTGCACGTCGCTTATGCGGTTAAGGGTGGCGGCATCGTGCAAGTGCTGCCATTTGCGTACATAATGCCAATTGTTATCGTACCAATAAAAACTACCAGCAAAGGCACCATCTGCTTTTAATGCCTCTATGGCTTTGCGCATTTGTTGTTCGGAAGGTAAAAACCAACTCAAAAACGAAAAATTATCGCCCGCAGGGTCGGGCACTACCCTAAAACTAACTTCAGGAATAGCTTCTAAGTAACTGCGCAATAATTGGTTGTTGTGTTTTTGAGTAGCAATAATTTTGTCTAATTTTTCTATTTGTGCCAATCCAACGGCAGCATGCAACTCGCTGATGCGGTAGTTGTAGCCAATAAATGGATGTAAGTCGGCCCCTCTATCAACCCCTTTATGGTCGTGTCCATGATCCGAAAAGCCATCACATTTTACATACACTTCTTCGTTATTGGTCATTACTACGCCGCCTTCGCCACAAGTAATGGTTTTCACAAAATCGAACGAAAACGTACCGGCATCGCCAATAGTACCTAATTTTTTCCCTTTGTAGCTGCCGCCAATAGCTTGGCAGGCATCTTCAATGAGTACCAAATTGTGCTTGGCACACAATGCCAATAAGGCATCCAAATTGGCCATGCTACCGCACATATGTACCGGCATAATACATTTGGTTTGGGGTGTAATAGCGGCGGCTACTGCGGCCGGGTCAAGGGTTAGCGTTTCGTCTACATCTACCAATACCGGTACAGCCCCTACACTCAAAACAGCTTCAAAGCTTGCCACAAATGTAAAACTTGGCATAATGACTTCGTGGCCATAACCTATTCCCAAAGCACTCATTGCGGTGGTAAGTGCCGCAGTACCGCTACTCACCAATTGGGCATAGGCACTACCAAATACCCGTACAATAGCTTGTTCCAATTCGTTGCTTTTCCAAATGCCATTGCGGGCACCGTCAAAACCATATCGGGCTAGTATGCCTGTTTGTAGTACATCGTTTACGTGTTTTCTTTCTTCTTCGCCAAAAAATTCAAAGCCGGGCATATTGCTATATTTTAATGCGTGGTGAAATAAAATTTGCCTTTAGGGGTGGCAAAAATAGCTATAAAAGCGGTGGTAGCAAGCACTTGCCAAATTTGCCGGCATACAAGGCTATTAAGCTGTATGCCTTAACGCCGCAAAACCTTACTTTTGCAGCCTTATTGTTTTTTTAACTACTGAATTATATTTTATACCATATGCTTACGAGTACCCAAATTAGACAACAGTTTTTAGACTTTTTTAAAAGTAAAGGACATGCTATTGTACCATCAGCGCCTATTGTGGTTAAAAACGACCCCACTTTGTTGTTTACCAATGCCGGCATGAACCAATTTAAAGACTACTTTTTGGGCAATGCCGAACCACAAAGTACCCGTATTGCAGATACCCAAAAATGCTTGCGTGTAAGTGGTAAACACAACGATTTGGAAGAGGTAGGCGTAGATACCTATCACCACACCATGTTCGAAATGTTGGGCAATTGGAGTTTTGGCGACTACTTTAAAGCTGAAGCAATTGCTTGGAGTTGGGAATTGCTAACCGAAGTGTACCAAATACCCAAAGATTGGCTGTATGTAACCGTTTTTGAAGGTGATGCTAAAGAAGGTATTCCACCATCTACCGTAGCACTGCAAGAATGGCAAAAAATTGTAGCCGACGACCGTATTATTTATGGTAATAAAAAAGACAATTTTTGGGAAATGGGCGATACCGGTCCTTGCGGCCCTTGTACCGAAATACATGTGGATTTACGCTCCGAAGCCGAAAAAGCACTTATTCCCGGCAGAGAATTGGTGAATAAAGACCATCCGCAAGTAATAGAAATATGGAATAATGTATTTATTCAATACAACCGGAAAAAAGATGGCAGCTTAGAAGAATTGCCTTCCAAACACGTAGATACCGGAATGGGCTTTGAACGTTTGGTGCGTGTTATTCAAAACAAACAAAGCAACTACGATACCGATGTATTTACGGGTACTATAGCAGAAGTAGCTAAAATTACAGGCAATACATACGATTTTAGCGATACCAAACAAGCTATCGCTTTTCGGGTATTGGCCGACCATATTCGAGCAATTTCCTTCACCATTGCCGATGGTCAGTTGCCGAGCAATACCGGTGCGGGATACGTTATTCGACGCATTTTACGCCGTGCCGTTCGATATTATTATTCTTATTTGCACTACAAACAACCCCTTTTGCACCAATTAGTTCCTGTATTGGCAGCTCAGTTTGAACACGTTTTTCCTGAACTGTGGGCCCAACAGTCGTTTGTAAGTAAAGTGGTGAAAGAAGAAGAAGAGGCTTTTTTAAGAACCCTTGATAAGGGATTGAAAAAAATGGATACCATTATTGCAAACACACCTGCCAATGGAATCATTGAAGGAAAGGAAGCATTTGAACTATACGATACATTTGGTTTCCCAATTGATTTAACCCGATTAATTGCGTCTGAAAATGCTTTACAGGTAGATGAAGTGGGTTTTGAAGCTGAATTACAACAGCAAAAATCGCGCTCTCGTGCTGCTGCTGCAATTGATACCGAAGATTGGATAACGCTTATTGATGCCGAAAGTGTATTTGTAGGCTATGATACTTTACAAACTACTACACAAGTAGTAAAATACCGTAAAGTAACTGCTAAAGGAAAGGAAGGCTATCAGTTGGTATTGGCAAACACTCCTTTTTATGCCGAAAGTGGCGGACAGGTAGGCGATACCGGTACCTTATTGTTTGGCAACGAAACCATTACAGTGGTAGATACCAAAAAAGAAAACAACCTGATCATTCATTTTGTAGAAGTGTTGCCTTTGGCCATTGAAGGGGCGGTAATAGCACAGGTAGCTCCCCAAAAAAGATTGTCTGTAGCAGCTCACCATTCGGCTACCCACTTGTTACACGCTGCTTTGCGTAATGTGCTAGGTACGCACGTAGCACAAAAAGGCAGTTTGGTCAACCACGAGCAACTGCGTTTCGATTTTTCACATTTTGCCAAAGTAACCGATACCGAAATAGCAGAAATTGAAGCAATTGTTAACCAAAAAATACGCGAAAACATACCCGTAGTTATCAAAGAAATGCACAAAGATGCGGCAGTAGCCTTAGGTGCTATGGCTTTGTTTGGCGAAAAATACGGCGATGTAGTGCGGGTGGTCATCATTGATCCTAACTATTCTATCGAATTGTGTGGCGGTACCCACGTAGGCAGTACAGGGCAGTTGGGTAGTTTTAAAATCAAACACGAAAGTGCAGTGGCTGCGGGTGTACGCAGAATTGAGGCGGTAAGTGGCGCAGCAGCAGAAGGGTTTATTAACCAGCAATTACAGGTATTGGCAGAGGCTAAAGCTGCTTTTAACAATCCAAAAGAATTATTGAAAACCATTCAATTTGCCCTTACCGAAAACAAAGAATTAAAAAAGAAAATAGAAGGATTAGAAGCAAAACAACTAGCTGTTATCAAACAACAACTACTAACAACCGCTACTTCTATTAATGGCAGTTTGTTTATTGGTGCCGAAATTGAAGTGGGTAACGCCGACGGACTAAAAAAACTAGCCCACGAATTGCAAGACAATGCACAGCTAGTTGTACTAGCGGCAAACGTGGCCGGGAAAGCAGCTATTGCCATTAGTATTGCAGAAGATTTGGTAGCTGAAAAAGGGATAGATGCACCTCAAATTATCAAACAGCACATCACTCCATTGATTAAAGGCGGTGGCGGTGGTAGTAAATTTTTAGCTACCGCTGGCGGGCAGGATGCTAGCAACTTAGCTGCCGTGATTGCAAAAGTAAAAGCGCTTTTGTAGCAATTAACTAACAATATCACCAAATTTGTACGAAACGGGTATTCTAAATCAAGAATATCCGTTTTTTTGTGTCAAAATCAGGCTTGTTAAGTACAAAAACATATGTGAGGTATCTTGCGCATGCAAAAAACTTACTGCATTGTACTCTAGCTTAATACTGCGCAGTTAGGAAATGCCTTTATATATTGTAGATACGGAAGAAAATCGGATCAGCGGCCAAGTGAGGGAAAAAGGGCTGAGGAAGCGTAAAGAGTTGGTCAGCTTATGGAAATAAATATGCCATTAAAAGTGAATGGCTACTAAAAACCTATTGGTTTCATCTATGCCTAATTGAGCGGCGGCAGCATTGTTGATTCGGCAAATAAGCCCATTATCGTCTTTCATTGCGGGTAAGGCATTCAATACCTTGGCACAAATTGACTTGCCATTTGCAGCCGTAATTCGTACGATGGTACCGGGTTCTACGCTATTTATGAGGATGTAGTATTTTTTATCAGCCCAACCACTGACGGTTTTAAATATTCCTGATTCGCCATTTAGGCCGTTGTTATCAATATTTTTTCTGTCAAAATACAAGGCAAAATAACCCTCAGTTGCTACCCATTTTTTGGTGCCGGCTATTGCCTCAACCTCTTTGTAGACTGGTGGTTGCGATAAAGTGGCCGGTAAAGTATTGGTAGTGGTTGCACCCACATTGTTTGGTTCCGTATCGCTTGAGGAAGGGGCCGATTTTACTGTAGGTATTTGCTTGGTTGCGGCGATAGTGTCAACAGCTACCTTGGATGCAGTAGCGACACTAGGTGCAGCAGGCGCAGCTTTTTCAGGAACGGCTGCCCTGATTTTGATATCAGGTAGCGAATCTTTTTCTACAGGTGCTCTTTTGGGTTTCTCAACTGCTTTTTGGGAAGTTGGTGGCGCAACATATAGTAATTGCCCAATTTGGATATTGTCATTGTTCAACTGATTCCACTCTCGCAATTGTGCTAAGGTAATTTTGTATTTTTTGGCAATAGCATACAAGCCTTCTTTGGCAGCAACGGTATGTGTAGCCACAGTTTTTACAGTGTCTTTAGGTGTCACAGTGGCCACGGCTTTTGGTGCAATAGGCGTTATGGTTGCAACGGGCTTGTTAACAATTGTTTTTGACTCCGGTGTAGCAGCAGGTTTGATTTCCGTAGGTACGGCCGGTGTAGAAGCATTAGCAGGTGGAATTTTAATTTCGGCACCCAATTGTAAAATGCTTTTGCTGTTCATCCCATTCAAGCGCATAATACTGCCCACATTGGTGCCATATTTTTTAGCCAAACCACTTAAGGTTTCTCCTTTTTGAATAGTATGTACCAAAGGAGTAGTTGTTTGTGCCGTGGCAAATGCAACAGACAGTGAAAACAAAACAAAAAGCGAGAAGTAGGAAAAGCGCATAAACAAGGTTTGATTTACTTTAGGGAAGTACAAAATTAGCTTTTTAATATTCTCCATTCGTTGGGATAGTAGTTATTAATTCGATTGGGTAAAACTTTTACCCATCCTAATGGTAATGAACAGTAGGTAAGCAGTGTCCAACCTACGGGAGCCGTAAGCGTGAATGCTTTTTTTTGTAAATAGGCAATAGCAGTGGGCAAGTCTACCTCCAAGTGTGTAAAGGATGTTTTTGGCAGGGTACTCATGGCCCATTCGTGATGTGGTATCAGGTCTTTACCTTTTATTCCCCCAATTTCTATCCCTGCTTTTTTGATGTACAAATGTTTGGCTAGTATTTGCAAATGGGTAAAATACGCTTTGGGAAATAATTTTATACTTTCTTGTTGTTTAAAAAGTTGCCATTGATTGGATGCTGAAAACAATTGTTCTACGGCATCTTGTTCTTGCTTATTGGCCAATGGAATTTTTTGCTCCTTCCATCGTACGGGTTCGTTATGACTGCTTTTTTCAAACGCTGCAATGAAAAAACCCTCTCCTTTTGTGAGGTAAGGGAAAAAACGATAGCCATAAGCCCCAAACTGCTCGGATTGGGTAGCCACAATGCCCCATTCTGTTGGCACGGTTACTTGTTTGCTATGTAGTTGTTGCGTACTCAGCCAATCGCAGATAGCTTCGTTTTCGGCTTTGCTGTACGAGCAGGTTGCATAAATTAACAAACCACCTGTTTTTAAGCAAGGCAATACATCTGCCAAAATTCTTTGTTGTCGTTGGGCACATAACGCCACATTGTCCAAACTCCACTCCTTAATAGCATCCGGATCTTTTCTAAAAAGGCCACTCCCACTACAGGGAGCATCTACTACCACTACATCAAAAAAACCACTTAACGACTTAAAATGTGACGGATCATTGTTGGTAATCACCACGTTTTCACTTCCCCATTTCACCAAATTTTCTTCTAATATATTAGCTCTTGATTTAATTACTTCATTGCTTACTAGCAACCCATTGGTAAAGTACGAAGCTAGTAAAGTACTTTTTCCGCCGGGGGCGGCACATAAATCCAACACATTTAGTTGGGTATTGCTGCCTATGAGTTGTTCTAATAAGTGCCACAAAAACATACTACTTGCTTCTTGTACGTAGTATCCGCCAGCATGAAACAGTGGATCCATGGTAAACGATGGGCGTGCCGATAAATACCGGCCATTGCTACACCAAGGTATGGCCTGTGTATCTTGTTCTAATAACGATAGTGCTTGTACGGGTTTTGCTGGATTGAGACGAATGGAGGTTGCCGGCTGTGGCGTGGCATGTACGGCTTCAAATGCCGCAGCATCAAATGCAACAACTTCTTTTAATGAGGCAATAAGCGAAGGAGGTAAGGTTGCCATTAATTGGGTATTATACAAAAATGAGCGTGCACTATCTGCTTAATAACGCACCGTAAAATGTTGTTTTTCTTTATGTTCTTTTCTGAAAAATACCAAGCCAATAAAAAACAAATCGATGGTTAGGCTTACTTGCGGGTGGTTTTGTACCTCGTGCCACGCTTGTTCCATTTCGGAGCTCCAATGAATATCGTCGAGTACTATTACACTGTATTCGTGTACGTGGTGCAACAATTGTTCAAAATAGGCCATGGTGGGGGCATATCGATGATTGCCATCTACAAACACCATGTCTACAGGTTTTTGTAATTGGGCTAATACTTTCGGTAAAGTGTCGTCAAAATTGCCGAGTACTTGTTGTATGTTGTTTATTTGCAGCTGACCGAAATTTTCTTTGGCAATGCTAGCTACAGTAGCAGCACCTTCTAAGGTAATCACCTCTGCCTGTGCGTTACCACTTGCCAAATAGGAGGTGGTAATACCTAACGAGGTGCCTAATTCGATGATGGTACCCGACTGAAAGTATTGCACCATTCTAAACAATAACTGACTGTATTTTTTGGGCTTTAACGATGATTGTGCAATACCACGTACCAAACGCTCGTTCGATTGAAAAATGCGACTCCCTGCACCAAAATCGTCAATCACAATCCTTCTATCATCTGAAAGCAAGCGCTTTCGTGCCGCTTCAATTGTATCGTAGGCATAAAAATGCCGCTTGTCGTTGAGTACTTGGGTGATAAAATCAAATACAAAAGGTGAGTGCATACCATGACCTTTTCCATTATGGGCAGTAAGCCAATAATGCATGTATTTGTTTGCCAATTTTATTTTTGAGTACATACTTACAAAAATAGGTGTATTAACGTCGTTGCCACGTTTCAAAACAATAGGCATAAGCATGTTTTTCATCGCTTTCAAAGCATTCTTCAAAAGTTCTGTTCCAAATGTGGGCATCTAGCGATGGAAAAAACGTATCGCCACTTACGTTTGCAGCTACTTTGGTGAGGTATATTTGATGGGCAATAGGTAGCGCTTGTTGATAAATGCTGCCCCCGCCAATCACCATCAATTCTTTATAATCTTGTTCCGCGGCTAAGGCTATTGCCTCGTTTAATGAATGCACCACCCTAACCCCTTCCACCTGCCAATTGGCTTGGTTGGTAATTACAATATTCAGTCTTCCTGCAAGGGGTTTGCCCAAGCTATCGTATGTTTTTCTGCCCATCACTACGGGCAGTCCCCACGTTTTGTTCTTGAAAAACTTAAAGTCGTTGGGCAAATGCCAAAGCATTTGGTTGTTGCCACCAATACAGCCATTGTTGGCCACTGCAACAATCAAGCTAATATGCATGTGAATATTTTTTCAATTAAAAAATCATTTTGGGGCTATCTACTCAAGCACTTTGGTCGGCAACAGTTCGGGCTGTTTGGCTGTAGTCCTCGCCACAATCGCCCTTTGGTTGTTGTGGCTGTGGGCTACTTGCCGTCCATCCCGCAGCCCTTCATCTGTGTAAACATAATTGACCTTTTTTATACAGCTACGGCGCCTTTAATATGCGGATGGTATTGGTAGTTGTGCAACGTAAAGTCGGCATATTGGAAGGAAAAAATATCTGTTACAGCGGGGTTTATGTGCAAGGTAGGCAGCGGATAGGGCGTTCGGCTCAATTGCAACTTTACTTGTTCTATATGGTTGTTGTAAATATGTACATCGCCAAAACTGTGTACAAAATCGCCGGGCTGCAAGCCGCAAACTTGTGCAATCATCATGGTCAGCAATGCATACGATGCAATGTTGAAAGGCACACCCAAAAAAACATCGGCGCTTCGTTGGTACAGCAAGCAGCTTAATTTGCCTTCAATTACATAAAACTGAAAAAGAGTATGACAGGGCATCAAGGCCATTTTGGGCAAATCGGCCACATTCCAAGCGCTTACAATGAGTCGTCGGCTATCGGGAGTAGCTTTTATTTGTGCAATTACTTCTTGTATTTGATCTATCACTTGTCCATCTTTCCCCTCCCAACTACGCCATTGCTTGCCATATACGGGACCAAGATTGCCATTGGCATCTGCCCATTCGTCCCAAATTTTTACGCCATTCTCGTTTAAATAGCCAATATTGGTATTGCCCTGCAAAAACCACAGCAGTTCGTAAATAATGCTTTTGAGGTGTAATTTTTTGGTAGTAACCAACGGAAAACCTTCTTGTAGGTTAAACCGCATTTGGTAGCCAAAACAGCTAATAGTGCCGGTGCCGGTGCGGTCGGTTTTGGCGGTACCATTGTCTAAAATATGTTGTAGTAACTGATGGTATTGTTGCATGATTGAATGATTGTGCAAAAAAACAATGAAAGTACAAAAAGCTGGTCAATTTGGGATATCCCTATTTTCAACCGCACAAGCAACTTTTAACTCAAAAAACCGTCTAATTTATCAATCAATATTTTACTCACTTTAAAAAATGCTTCGTGACTGTATCCTCCCAAATGTGGGGTAATAATCACATTCGACATGTGCAATAGCGTATTCAATTGTGCCCGCTCAAGTTCGGTATAGGTAGCCAATTGTTCATTTTCCAAAACATCCAACCCTGCACCACTGATTTGTTGTTTTTCTAGCGCACGAATCAAGGCGGCAGTATCGGTTACCTTTCCTCTGCAAGCATTTAAAAACAAAGGCTGCTGTTGAAATGCATTAAAAAAAGCATCGTTGGCATAGTGATAATTGGCTTTGTCCATTGGAATGTGCAAACTAACAATATGTGCCTCGTTAAAAATCTGTTCCAAACTAGCCTCCTGAATATGCTCCGTGCCAAATCCGGATTTGCCGGTGTCATGCGCCAAAATTTTACAGCCAAATGCCGGTAACAGTTTCGCAAACGCACTTCCGGTATGCCCCAAACCAATAATACCCACCGTTTTAGAACCCAACTCAAACGATCTATTGGGCTCTCTAATCCATTGGCCTTGTTGTATTTCCAGATAGCTAGAAGTGATTTTATTTTTTAAATTTAACAATAAACCAAGGGTATGTTCGCCTACCGAGGTGCAATTGCCCTCCGGACTACTAACACAAGTAATTCCTTTTGTAGTAGCGTAGGCAACATCTATCAAATCCATGCCACTACCCAATCGGCCTATCCATTGTAGTTGTACGGCATTGTCCAACAACGGAACATCTACCCGAATACTTGTTGAAACAATCAGTCCTGTAGCCCTACCAATGATTGGGAGCAATTCGGCATAAGTAATGCTTGGTAAGTAGGTTACAGTAAATCCTTTGGCTGTAAAGCTATCTATTAGGTAAGGGTGAACCTTTGCGGTAATAATTACTTCCATTATTTATTTACGTACAAGTTTGGTGCTTGTTGAATAATTTTTATTAACCCATGTATTTCAATAGGTTGTTGATTACTATTGGTGGCTTATTTAAACCAACAAGCGAACACAGAGTTGGTTATTGACCCATTCTAAATGTGAGTGCGGCAAATTCCTCCAATGTTAATTGCTCGGCTCTTTTACTGAATAGGGGTTCTTGCAGTGTGGCGGCATCAAAAAATGGCTTCAATGGGTTGCGCAACATTTTGCGCCGTTGACCAAAAGCCGCTTTCACTAGTGTAATATAAGCGCGCTCACTTTTTACCTCCAAAGTAGTGGTTTTGCGCGTTAGCCGTATCATGCCACTCATTACTTTGGGTGGCGGATTAAAACTTTCAGGGGGTACATCAAACAAATATTCCACTTCGTAAAAGGCCTGTATCAATACACTCAATATGCCATAAGCCTTACTATTTGGCCGCGCAGCTACCCTCAACGCCACTTCTTTTTGAAACATCCCAATTACTATCGGCACTTGGTTTTTCCAATCCAATACTTTAAATAAAATTTGGGTGGAAATATTGTATGGAAAATTACCCACTACTGTAAAGGTTCCCTCAAAAGGAACATCTGTTTTTAAAAAATCTTCATGTATCAGTTTGCCTTGTAATTGCGGGTAGGTAGCTAGTAAGTAGGTTACTTTTTCATCGTCCAATTCTACGGCTTTAAAAGCAATATCCGCTATGGGTAATAAATATTTTGTAAGTGCTCCGCCACCCGGCCCTACTTCAAGCAATTGACTAAATGGGTGTTCGTGAAGGGCGGCAACAATTTTATTACAAATTGTTGCATCTTTTAAAAAATGTTGACCTAACGATTTTTTGAGAGTATAATCCATCGTTGCAAAAGTAAGCCTAAAATCGCTCACTAATTAAATGCGTGTTTTAATCTACTCCCGAAATCGCTTCTCAAAATAGGGCATACATAGGTTTTGCAATGCTTCGGGCTAGCGGGCACATTGCTGCTACTTAAGCATACAGTAAGTCCATAGTAAAACCACTATATAACACAAAAAGAGTGGTTTACTGTGGTCTAAGTGTGGTGTTGATGTGGTGTTGATACGAATAAGCATCGAGTTAAGGGCGGTGCAGTCACTTATTTAAGCTACCACAAAACTTGGCTATTCAGAAAAAGCCCTCTACCAATTGCAGAAGGCTTTTTTCGGTCATTTTTGTGGACTTTTGTTGTTAAAAGCCATTGTTGTCCGATAAAAAGCTAAAAGGGAAGCATTTCTGCGTCCCTTTTTGTTGTTTTGAAGTTACCACACTTTAAAACAATGAATCAAAGTAACAATTATTTCGGACAGCACTTAT
>JAIXOS010000271.1 GCA_027486695.1 Chitinophagaceae bacterium
ACGACCTATGGCAAAGCTTTTTTACAGTTATTTAACCTGTGGCGAGAAGGTGAGTTGGTGAAGGCATTGGTGTTTAGCAAGCGCCTTGCAAAAATTGCGACCGATTTAATGCAAACCAACGGTGTACGTATTTACCACGACCAAGCTTTGTTTAAAGAAGGTGGTGGCGGTATTACACCTTGGCATGCCGACCAATATTATTGGCCTTTGCAAACAGACAAAACCATTACTGCATGGATACCCCTGCAAGCAACACCTTTAGCATTAGGGCCGCTAGAATTTAGTGCAGGCAGCCATCAAATTGTAGAAGGTAGAGAGTTAGAAATTGGCGACGAAAGCGAGGCCATCATTCAGCAAAAATTACGCATAACCGACTTTAAGCATGTAATAGAAGGTTTTGATGTAGGCGAAATCAGTTTTCATTCAGGTTGGGTATTTCATCGTGCAGGTGCTAATACTACCAATGACATCCGCAAAGTGATGACTGTCATTTACATGGATAAAGACATGGTGCTTAAAAATCCTGAGAACAAAAACCAGATGAATGATTGGCATACTTGGTGCCCCGGTGCTACTATTGGCGAAATAATTAACACACCTATTAATCCAATACTTTACCAAAACTAACCCTAATGAATATACAGTATATATGCCCTCATTGGGGCTGCGAAAATGATGATGCAGCGGTATTTGTAGATAAAGTGCTATCGGCAGGTTATCAGGGTATTGAAATAAATTTACCGCCATCAACTAGCACATTTACAGAACATTTTATAGCAGAACTTGAAGGCATTCGTAGCAAGAATAAAGACTTCGTTTTTATTCCCCAACAGCTTACCTCGCCAGATAATGAAACGGTTGATGCCTTTATTAGTAAGATGAAAAGAAGCTTGTTAGAATTGGTGGCTTATCAGCCTACTTTCATTAATTCGCACACAGGCAAAGACTATTATTCCTTCGACGATAATTGTAGAATTATAGAAGCGGCTTTAAACATTAGTAGCCAAACGGGTGTTCGCATTTTGCATGAAACACACCGTGGGCGTTTTTCATTTCATGCAGCAAGTTTATTGCCTTATTTGAAGAAATTTCCCGAATTAGAATTGGTTGGCGATTTCTCCCATTTCTGTACGGTATCAGAAAGTTTGTTACAAGATCAAGAAGAGATTATACAGCAAATCATTCCACATGTATCGCACATACATGCACGAGTAGGTCATGAACAAGGGCCACAAGTAAACGATCCGCAAGCACCAGAATGGCAAAACCACTTTAATAGGTTTGCCGCTTGGTGGCAAGAAATGGTACTTACTAAAGAAGAGAAAGGCTGGCAGCAAATTACCATTACACCAGAGTTTGGCCCTTTTCCATACATGCCTCAAGCACCTTATTCAAAGCAGCCATTAAGTAACCAATGGGATACCAATGTGTACATGATGAATACCTTAAAACAAATACTTCGTTGATTATTAGGCCTTGCTAAAATGAAAATACCATGCGCATCAGCAATAAACGATTACTAATTATACTGTTCACAGCAAACCTATTGATCTACTGTAAAACAGTACATGCTCAAATGGCCGTTAAAAATCCATACCTAAAAATTAAGTCAATAAAGCCTAAGCTACAACCGCTACCCTTGCACGATGTAATGCCTAGTGGTTGGCTGGAACAAGAATTACAAAAAAATATGGATGGCTTTACAGGCCACTTAGATAGCCTTGTACCTGACTTAATTTTGAATGACGATATCTATGGAAAAAATAGGCTTAGTAAAGCTACTAAAAGTAAAAATGTAGGGGCTATTGCCGAAGAAGGCGAGTGGCAAGTGCAGTATTTATGGTGGAACAGCGAAACCCAAGGCAATTGGCTAGATGGTTATATAAGAACTGCCATTTTATTAAATGATGCAGCTCAACTGCGTAAGGCAGAAGCCATTGTTAATAGACTATTAGCCACACAAGATGCGGATGGATACATTGGTATTTACGATAAAGAATTACGCTATAAATTCAATAACGAAAATGGTGAGTTATGGGCTAAAACTACGTTGTACAGAGCGCTTCTTGGCTGGTACGAATACAAGAAAGATGCTCGCATACTTGCAGCTGTAGAAAAAGCAGTAGCTAATGTAATGCAAGCATATCCAATTAACCAATCACATCCTTTTTATTCTGTCAATCCTAATGTTGGTGGCGTTACACATGGCCTAGCTTTTACCGATGTATTAGAGCATTTATATCGCATTACACAGAAGCAAGCCTACTCAAACTATTGCTTATTTCTCTACAAAGATTTTTCGGTACAGGTATTAAATGAAGATGCACAATGCTCAAAGCTCTTAGATAAATCTTTGCCTTTAAAAGGGCATGGTGTACATACGTACGAGCATTTACGCTCTGTAGTAGCTGCTTATTATGCTTCTGCTAATCCTGTATTAAAACAGGCATTAAACAATTTTCTTTACAAGATAAAACTAGCCACCACACCATCGGGTGCACCAATAGGCGATGAGTTTATTGGTGGCCGTACGTCTACTGCTGCCATAGGTTACGAATATTGTTCGCTACACGAGTTAATGGCAGGCTGGATTAGCTTACTTGATAAGTCAGCCGATAGGCAATATGCAGATGCTGCCGAACATCTTTTTTTTAATGCAGCATTGGGCAATACACACCCT
>JAIXOS010000095.1 GCA_027486695.1 Chitinophagaceae bacterium
CCTACCATTCACTGCGATTTCCACGTAGTTTCACAACCTTTTGACCAATCTTTAACATTACCAATACGACAATAACAGCCAACATTTGACGTTTCTTTGAAAAATAAAAGTTATTTTTGCAAAAAAATTACAAAAAACGGAAACATTATGCTAGTTCAATTTTCGGTTCGCAACTTTAAAACCTTCAAAGAAAAGGTGGTTTTGAATCTAATTGCATCTAACTACGATAAAGACACTCGAGAAAATGAGAATATAAAGACGGACTCCGACTTCAATTTAAGAATTGTAAAAAGTGCGGTAATCTATGGGGCAAATGCAAGTGGCAAAAGCAAAATCATGGAAGCCTTAATGTTCATGCGAGACTTTGCAATTAAATCTTCAAAAGACAGCCAAAAAGGAGATGCAATTAATATTGAGCCTTTCAGACTAGAAACAGAATCAGAAAAAGATTCAAGTGAGTTTGAAGTGATTTTTGTTTTCAAAAAGGAGATGTATAGGTATGGTTTTGAAGTGACCAAAGAAAAAGTTTTTTCTGAATGGCTTTATCACAAACCGAAAACAAAAGAAATTGAATTATTTTATAGGGAAAAGCAAAAGTTTGACATTCATGAACGAAGCTTTAGCAAAGGGGCTATGTTAGCAAAGGAAGACCTTGTTAGAAATAATGCATTGATGTTATCAGTTGCTGCTCAATTTAATGATAAGGGTGCTGGTAAAGTTTTAGACTGGTTTAAGGGATTGGGCACCATTTCAGGATTAGATGAGGAAGGATACCAAGGTTTCACAATGGGGAGAACTAAAAGTCCAAAGTATAAACAACAAATTCTTGAGTTATTAAAAGCAGCCGATTTAGGTATCAAAGACATCACATTAGAGCATCTAGATATTTCAAAACTTCCTAAAATGCCCAAAGAAATTAGAGAATCAATTGAAAAAGAAATGAAAGAGGAAGATGCTGAATTTATTTCTGATGTTTTGACGACACATAGAAAATATGATTCAAACAAAAAATACGTTGGAGATATTCAATTTTCACTCGAACATGAAGAATCGTCTGGAACTAAAAAATTCTTTGCATTAACAGGACCTGTACTAGACACTATTGAGAATGGCTCAGTTCTAATTGTCGATGAATTAGATTCAAAGCTTCATCCGAATTTGGTTTGTAAAATTGTTTCACTTTTCAATTCAAAAGAATTGAACCCCAAAAATGCGCAATTAATTTTTAATACGCATGATACAAATCTTTTGAGTTCTGGCTTATTTAGAAGAGACCAAATTTGGTTTACTGAAAAAGATAAATATGGTGCTTCCAAATTATTTTCTCTTGCAGACTTTAAATCGGAAGTAAGAAAAACAGAAAATTTTGAGGACAATTATATCAGAGGTAAGTATGGAGCTGTCCCATTCTTAGGCAACTTTGACAATTTCATTAATTCTAAAATGCTGCTATCACATGAAAATGAAGGATAAAAATGCAGCACAAATTGAAGCTAAGCAAAAACACATTGCAGAGTTAGCAGCAGCAAAAGCAAGACGCAGGACAGAGCCTATATTAGAAAGAACAGTTCCTACTAAAATTGAGAAGCCAACAATCCTAATCGTCTGTGAAGGGAAAAATACTGAGCCATCATATTTTAGAAAATTTAAACTTACTTCTGCTACAATAAAAGCTATTGGTAATGGATACAACACAACGTCGTTAGTGAATCATGCAATTACACTTAATCAGCAAGGTACTTATGACCAGGTTTGGTGTGTTTTCGACAAAGACCAATTTCCTGCTAATGATTTTAATAATGCAATAACCATTGCAGCAGCAAACAATTTTGGAGTTGCATATTCAAACCAAGCATTTGAATATTGGCTAATTCTCCATTTTGAAGACCATCAAGGTGGTGGAATGCATAGAGATGAATATGATGAAACAATTAATGACTATATCAATCCATTAGGTTCAACATATGATGGAGAAGGAAACAAAACAATTACAGATGATTTTTTCGAAATATTAATTGGTATCGATACAGCAACTAATAGACCTAGAATTGACCTTGCAATTTCAAGAGCGAAAAGAAACTATAACCTTTTGACTCATGCAAGTCCAGCTACCGAGGAATCCTCAACAACTGTTTTTAAATTGGTTGAGGAAATTTTGAAATTCATTTAGTTCATGGGGGCTCGACAATAGTTATACAGGTAAAAGGAGTTTTGGCAATAGTGGAGCGTGACGGAGCTCGTATCGCAACTTTTACAACTTTATTCAACTTCGGCTCAAGCGCGAGAGTACTCAACCGAAAAGCAGGAATTAATATTCAACTTTTGTAACATCATTCAACGGTCGACGGCCAAGCGTGTCACAACTCAATGCCCCACCATCATCACCAAGCCTTGTTCGTACTATCCCCTATTTTGGTAAGCGTACATGTTGATGCTGCTTAAGTTTTTGGGGTATGTTTATACAATGTAGGTTGAGCCAACAGTGGCTTTCCTTGCAAAGCCCTAATGAGCGTAAACAAGGCTAAAAGTGCATAAACAGTCGCAAGGACCCATGTAGCTTTTGTATTGCGCAATACATAATAAGACACCAAAGGGAGTATTTGCAGTGCATGCATGCCTATAAAATGAGCCACTCTTGGATCGCCAAATCGAGTACTCCAATGCAATATGGGTATTCCCGGGCCGCCGTCGGCTCCGCCTATCGTATGCGAAAGTCGGGCACCCATCACAAAACCTTCGAAAGAAAATACCACAAACAGCACTATGCCCAACCGAATAGCCCAAACATAATAATTGGGCAACGTCGTAAATTCATTGGTAAAAAACAGCCACCCAATGTACGCTGTGTACAAAGCTACCAAGGTAGCTGCGGCGGCCATTAAGCCATACAATAAGGCATAGGTAGGTGTACTTATATTAAAATGCGATAACTGCCCCCTACCGGCCTGAATAGCAATATACACCCATTCAAAACCCAATAACACCACAATAGACCAATTAAACAATTGTACATTAAAATTGGGCAAATAGGCCACAAACCATGCCATGGTAAATGCATACAAGGCTATGGAAGCGGCAAATTTGAATGGCTTGATCCAGGCGTTTACTTTGTGTACCTGCGTGGGGTAATACTGTGCTAGCACTAAGCAAGCCGCAGCCATTAGCCAACAAAAGCTTCCAAAGTAAAAAAGAATTTCGTTTCTAGATTTTAATTGCTGGAGAAAATACAACATTGGTTGCTCGTTTATTTGATTCTGGTGATGTATGC
>JAIXOS010000299.1 GCA_027486695.1 Chitinophagaceae bacterium
ACTTGCAGGCAATGTGTTGTATTGTGGCATCAGAAATGCCGTTTATCTGTACTAAGGGATGCAAAACGAACATCCCGAAGTGCGGGCAAAGTTTTTTACTTATTAAATATCGCAGTATCCGCATTTCTGAAAAAACCAATCATCTCATCTCTTTCTTTTCTTGAAAAACTACCTTTATTTATTTTCAGTTTATTATTTATCATAGTATTTTTATTTTCATATAAATAGATTAAATAGCTTTTATATCCTTGTATCTTCATTCCAAATACTGTATCTAATTTACTATTTAGCAATGCTTGTTTACTATATTTAGACCATTGCACAGTAGCGCAGGTATAACCAAGATTACAATGTCTATAATATATTTTTGCTATTACTTTTCTTTTACGCTGCTTGATTATTTTCACGTATGTACTAGAAGTATCACCAAAGTCATATACAGGGTTTATTGTTATCTTACGGCTTTTACCATTAATGGGCTGAAATAATTTTTCGTTAGACATACCAGTAATATTAGTTTCCCCTTTCGAGTTACCGTATTTATGCCAAGCATCCCAAAAAAAATATTCCTTGTTGGTATTTTTTTCTTTAATGGAATAATTATGGATGAACTGTTTAATAATGGTATCACGTGTATTAAATTGAAACGCTTGTTTGCTGGAGATAAATTCGTGCAAAAAAACATACTGCTTGTAATAATATGCTGTAATCTTTTGGTCGTATTTTAGAGACGAAAATGTTGTACGGTTCGTACCAAATTTATCAGCCACATGAGTTGAATTGTATAGCATTACCTCTTTTCTTAACCCTTTTTTGTTTATCAAAACATTGCAACTTGTTATAAACATAATTAAAATAATTACTGTAATATTTTTCATAAAAAAATTTTAACGATTAATAATTATTAATATCATACTCAGCCACACCATTAAACTGAGAATATAATACTGAACCATCCCTAAGTGTAATTTTTATATTTACGAGAAACCTTTCCTTGGTTATTTTATTATCAAAGTTAAAGAATGATTGATATTTATCTATTACTACTTGACGATTAGAATCATTAACTTTACCTAGTAAATCACTACTTGTATTTTTAAAAGAACTCTCTTTCCAATTTCTATCAATCTCTACATCACCCTGAATTGTTAACAGTTTTATTGCTTTGCCCGTTAATGAAAGTGTCAAATTCGACATATAAAACCCCATAAAAGCTAAGGAGTAATTAAGAAATACTTCAACATCTTTGACTTTAATTTCATTGCCAAGTATAGGCGGGGCATAAGTAGGTGGCACTACAACAGGAGGAGTTACTACAGGTGGTATTACTATAGGTGGTATTACTACAGGTGAAGTTGGAGGTGCCACTACTACAACTTCTGCAAGTTTTGGCACCCATTGTATAACATTCCATTTTATATTTTCATCGCAATCTTTTGTAGCATCGTTATACCTGTTTTTATAATAATAAGTAACTTTTACAAAGCTTACGTTTTGAGAATAGTCATAATCGGAGTCTTTATCTCTCATTGGTATGCAATTTTTGTTAGGTGGAGTTTGTTCCGCCATTCCAAACCCTTCTGATTCGTTACCATCAAATATACCATCGTCTAAAAAACTAATAGCTGTTAAGATTTTTCTAGACGTACTCTCCCCCAACTTTTCTTCTTTGCTTTCAGATACTAAAGCCCGCTCTATTGGTTTTTCGAAGTATTCAAGCTCCAAGGGCACTCGGTATGATGTGATAGCAAATGCATTTATTATGCTTACGGAAAATATGCACGATAAAAATATACATATTCTTTTCATTATTTTACAATTTTACAATTTTACAATTTTGGTACTTTTTACTTGTTTGCCGTATTTTATCATTACCACATAGTAGCCTGCACTTATTTGTTGCGTTTGTATGGGCAATGTGTAGTGCCCGGCTGCCAATACGCCTGCGGCATTGCTATACACTACTTTGCCCTGCAAGGTGCTTATTTGTGTGGTTACGGGTGCGGCTTCGGTTAGCTCAAAATCTACCGTTATACTGCTGCCAAAGGGGTTAGGGTAGGCCAATAAGGGCTTGCTACTCAATAAGCTGCCATCGGCATTAACCACACTTAGCATTTGGCTGCTGCTAATGCTGCTGCTGCGTACTAGGGCTACATATTGCGGCTTGGCAGGCTCGTTGCGCCCGGGTAGGTATTGCTGTATGTTGCCCGCTACATACACGGCGTCGGTGGTTTTGGTAAGTTGCAGCTGTGCTTTATCAAACACCGTTAGCTCGCCTTTTGGGCTGTAGTGGTTGCTTTTGCGGTATTGCATTTTGCCAAATACCAATGCCTTAGGCGTTACCAATGCTTGCAAGGGTATTTGCAAGCTATCGCCCTCTTGCCAACTGCCTATTAAGCTATCGTTGTGGTAGTTGAGGGTTACTTGCAGGGGCGTAGCTTCTATTACGTGCTGCCCACTCCAATCGTATTTTAATAAATACCCGGTATAAATACCTGCTACATCGCTTACGGCTATTTGGTGGGGTATTTTTTGGTAGCTGTTGGCCTTTTGCTGTGGTGCTAAGGCTTGTGCGGCTTTTATGCGCTGTGCCATGCTGCCTGCCAAAGTGGCTTTTTCGGGTTCTTTGGAGGCCAATTCGTCGGCGGCCATGCGGTAGCCTTTTTCGGCAGCTTGCAATAGCCAATAACGGGCACTGTCTTTGTGCGCAGCTACTCCATAACCATTACGTAAGCATAAGCCATAAAAATACATGCCGTTTTGCAACCCACGGTATGCAGTTTGCGCAAACTGTGCTGCTGCTTGCTGATAGTTTTGGTTGCAACCCAACCCCTTGTACTGCATGTATGCTTGCGCATAAATACCCATTGTTTCGTTTGCGGATGCTGCTTTGGTAAAATACTGATAGGCTTGTGTAAACTGTTGTGAGTCTTTGGCCATTAAGCCCAAATTGTACCAAGCTTTTGCATAGCCTGTATTCGCTGCTTTTACAAACCATTGTTGTGCCATTGCGGTATTGGCCCCTACACCCATGCCTAACCGATATTGTACACCTAGGGCGTTCATGGCTTCGGCATTGCCTAACTCGGCACACTCGCTGAAGAGGGTGTGCGCTTTTGCAGCATTACTACTATTGGCCTGTTGCATATAACCCCATGCTTTTGCCATTTTTAAAGCCTGTGTTGTTTGTGCTGTTACCATGCTCGTTTGAGCAATCAAGGCAACGGTGAGTAAGCACCCAAGAAATATGTTTTTCATTGCTAGTTGTTATAATGATGATGAATGAATGTTGTTTTACCAAGCATATAAGCCTGACGATGGTTTGCCACTGCCGCCTTTGCGTAGGTTTTTGAGTATGAGCAAGGCTTCGGGCTGTTGGGTTGTTTCCAAACCTTTTAAAATGGCTGTTTTTGTTTCGGGTTCGTGCGCATATAGGTCGGCCGTTTGGCTGCGCAACAAATAGTATTTGGCTATTTGCTGAATAGTGGTATCCTTATTGTAGCCTTCGGTTATTTTGCGCTCCGTCATTTCTTGCCAATCTTTTTTAGCTTGCAACTGCGCATTGGGATTGTTTTTTATAAACAACAATTTGGCATACTGCACGGTGTCTAGTATGCGCGGTAGGTTAAAGCTTTCGAATACCGGTACATTAATGGGCTTTAACGAATCGGGATACATGGCGGCTAATACCTTGCTGCGTTGTATGTGCTTGGCATTGGTAAGCAATGATTGTATTTGTTTGGGTTGCAACAACAAACTGTCTTTTAAACGGATAGCCATAATGAATTTGTTGTTTACATCGGCACCATAAAAA
>JAIXOS010000382.1 GCA_027486695.1 Chitinophagaceae bacterium
ATGACGGTTGGAAAATGGCTGTAGATGTGGGTACACGGTAGGATTGAAGCGGTTACCCCACAGCCGGCATCCTGAAAGGTGACGGCGAGGAGAAAGAGCGCAAAGCCCGACCCGAAGGGGAACGCCCAACTAAAGCAGTTGATTACTTTAAATGGATATGAACACGAACTAGGCTAGCGACTGCCATTATATACAAAAATTTATTTTTTCTTATACGAAATCAATATTTTAATATACATTTTCAGAGCAGACATGAGTGTGTTTTTGCCAACATGCAAACTCAATGCGCCATTTGTTTGTGCCAAAGCCCCTTTTACACTGTATGAATGGTGCCACACGGTGTGTGCCATTCGAGCAAATTGTTCGGCGGCATTTTTTTTAGCTATTTTGGCTATTGCCTCGGCTTGTGCAGGTGGTAAGTATTGCTTGAAAGTATTTATCACTTGAACAATTTCGCGAATATTACGACCGGAATGGTGGTTTACGGACGTCAAATTGCTGTTGTGCACCCGATATTCTGTAAGCACCTTCGGGGAATGTGCCACGGGGAAGTTAGCGGCTATGCGTACCCACATTTCCCAATCTTCGCCATAAGTAACCCCATAAAAACAGCCTAATTTTTCGTAGGTACTGCGCTTTACTACTAACGATACGGTTTGCAATAATTGGTTTTTGCCAATTTGTATAACAAAGTTATCGATGACACCACGTGGTGCATCAATTAAGGTATTGTTCCAAATTTTTTCACTTTTTTCATTAATGTAATGGTAGCCTGTAAATGCGGCGCCTATTTCGGGGAATTCTGTGTACAATTGTTCAATTTCGGCATAAAAGCCATTTTTCACAATATCGTCGCCATGAAATAAGTGTACCAAATGCCCTTGCGCGCGATTAATACAGGTTTCAAAATTGCGGAGGCTACCTACATTTTGGGGTTGTTTGTAATAAGTAATACGGCCATTGCCAATTTGCAGCACAAGCGCCTGAACATCGCCATCGGTACTGCCATCGTCCACTACCTCTATTTGCATTTTATCGGGGCCCATATCTTGCTGCAAAATAGAGCGCAAATTTTGCTCGATGTATTGATAACAATTGTATACCGGCACCATTACCGAAAATAAAGGCCTATGTGCGGCATTTTGAAGCGGAAGAATTTGTGGAGGTTGTTGCGGTATGCGTTCCAAAGGGCTGCTCATAAACGGCATTTTTTGTGTAAATCGAATATATAACTATTCTTCTTTAAAATAAAGATTTAAAAACAATTTTGAATAGAATTACTAAAAAATAAGCTATAAAAACACTTGATTAACATAACTAAATCCGCAATATTGCACTTACGAACCGGTTGTTTTTTGGGCATGTCCCCTGTTGCCCGTAAGTATTCCATAAAATTTGGGGCTGTAGCGAAAAGTGAACCAATCGAGCAAAATACAAAAAATGACTACTGCAAATGGCAATGTAAAAAAAGCCACCAACTTACCTAAATACACTTCGTGAAACATTTGAGAAACGGGCTTAATGAGTTTCCAAATGATGGGTTCATGAAAAGCATATATGAAAAAAGACGTTTTGGTTAAGTTAAAAAAGAAGGGTTTGCGCATGAAATACAGCACAACCGCATCGGATCCATACCAAAATGCAATGGTCAACAAGCTAACGAGGATGGTACTAAGCGACGTAAGAATAAAACCTGCATAATTGCCTAAATAGGCCGGATGCTTGAAGGCTATATAGGCCTTAAAATGGATACAGACGAGCGAAAATACAACCACCCAACGCAAACGCAAATACTTATCAAATTTATAATTAATTAAATCAAATTGTATTTGCTGTAAATACATTCCTAGTGCAAAATAAAATATCAGCGAATGCTTATCATCTTCATAAATCCACCGAAGAAAAAACAAAACAACTAAGAACGTTTTAGGGATTTTATTTAAGAAAAACAACAAGCCCGGCAAACTGACGGTAAACATAAACAGCATTTTCAAATACCATAATTGAAAAGCAAAAGGTTCCATAATCCATCGATACAATAATTGATAAGCAGAGTAATGAATCAGTTTTTTATCGCCCAAAAAACAGTCGGAAGGATTGCTACTGTAAAACACACTTTCTATTAAAAAAATATAGGTAAGCCCAATGGCACTAACAAGTAAATAAGGTATGGCTAAAGATTGTATTCTTTTTAGCACCACTTCTACATAGGGCAAATGACTTTTGTAAGCTAATAAATAACCCGAAATAAGCATTAAAAGGGGTATGCGAAAACGAAACAAGCCATTAACTAAAAAATATTGAATATAGTTGTTGGTGTCAAACGCAGCGTGAATAAATGAATTGGACCGAAGTTCATGATCCACAAAATTGTATCCATGGATATATACCAACAGCACCATGCTCACGAAACTAAAAAACCGAATACGTAAACTAATAACTTCATCCATAGGAGATGGCAATTTGGATAGATTTTAAAACAATCGTCAGATAAAACAAAGATATTGTTTTTGTTCAATTGATAAAATGAAGATAATCATTTTTAAAACCACAAAAAAACTACTTTATTTACTCCAAAGTATCTATATTCGGCTAACCAACCCCCAATCAGCAGGTTGGTGTAGGTTGCAAAGCCCACGATACCCGTTGTAAGTGCAATGCAGTTAACCCTAATCTACATCCATGAAATTGCTATTTAAAAACAAATTTTTTCAAGCATCCGACCTCAAAAACAAACATTTTTTGGCATTGGTTGGTAATGGTATTATTTCGGTGTTTAGTGTACTGACCATTTTTGTATTGTATCGCGCATTGGAAAAAACCGAAATAGGAACCTGGTTTTTCTTCATCACCTGTATTGGCTTAGCCGACTCTATACGCAACGGTTTTTTAACTACTGCAACTGTAAAGTTTTATGCGGGCACAAGCCCAGAAAGAGGAAGAGAAGTGTTGGGTTCGGTATGGTTTTTAGCTTCGGCCATTACCGCAGTAGCACTTTTGGTGAATGCCATTGCCCTACCATTTGTACAATACATTCACAAACCCGAAATGAAGATTGTCATTCAATGGTTTGGCATTACCTACTTGAGCACTTTGCCTACAACGGTGGCAGCATGGATATTAATTGCCGATGAAGATTATTTAAAAATGTTGTGGCTGCGCTTTATCAACAGCGGCTCCATGATAGGATTGATTTTAGTTTATATTTTCCTGCATAAGGGCTCACTACAAAACATTTTAATCATCAACCTTTTCACCAATTGTTTAACAAGTGCCGTTATTGTGTTACAAGGCCTTTCCAAATTTCAAACTTTGCGCTATCGCAGTAAGTCAACCATTTTGGAACTAGTACAATTTGGTAAATACAGCCTTGCTACAAATGCAAGCACCAATTTATTAGGAAGTGCCAATACTTTCATCATAACCTTTTTTTTAGGTCCCGCTGCTTTGGCTGTTTACAACTTGCCCCAACGCTTGATGGAATTTATTGAAATACCCTTGCGAAGTTTTGTAGGTACCGGTTTGTCGGCAATGGCCGCGGCTCACAACAACAAGCAAACGCATATGGTCAGCTATATTTCAAAAAAATATGCGGGCATGCTCACTTTGGCATTTATTCCTATATCGCTAGTTGCATTTGTAGGAGCCGATTTGGCAACCCAATTGTTAGGAGGGAGCAAATACATAGGTACGGAAGCACCCAATATTTTGCGCATATTTATGTTCATAGCCATCCTATACCCTATTGACCGGTTCAATGGTATTACATTGGATGTAATCAATCATCCCAAGGTAAATTTTTATAAGGTGTTAATTATGATGGCGGTCAATATATCTACCGGTATCGGCGGCATTTTACTGCTACATAACTTATATGGGGTAGCACTTGCTACGCCGTTTACTTTATTGGCTGGATTGTTATTTGGCTATCATCACCTCAAAAAACATTTGAACGGCTATTCATTTAGAGGCATTATACGAACAGGCATTATCGAAACAAAATTGTTATTGAACAAGATATTACATAAAAAATAGCGGATGTATGAACATTGCCCATTTAATATTGGCACACAACAATCCTCAACAATTACTACGCCTTGTAAACCGGTTACAACACAAGGATGCGGACTTTTACATTCACATTGACAAAAAAACCGACATAACGCCCTTTTTAAGCATTGGCCAACAAAAAAATGTGACACTGCTTCGCAATCGGATTGCTATCAAATGGGGCGCATATAGTATGATTGAAGCCACGTTGAGCGGTTTTGAAGCTATTTTACAAGCACATAAAAATTACGGATACATCAATTTGCTCAGTGGCAACGATTATCCTTTGGTAACCACACAAGCATTACATACTTTTTTTACGGAGCATCCAAACAAGGCATTTACGGAGTTTTATGCTATTGATACCGTTTGGACAGAGGCAATTCCCCGACTTAAAAAGTATTATTTTACCAATTACAATTTCAAAGGCAGTGTATTGCTTGAAACGGTAGTAAACAAAGTAATGCCCCCACGAAAAATGCCCAAGCAACTTGTTCCCGTAGGTCGTTCTCAATGGTTTACTATTACGCTGCAACATGTACAATACATTGTTGATTATTTAAACAAAAACAAACAAGTACAACGTTTTTTTGCCCACACTTGGGGGAGCGATGAAATTGTTATTCAAACCATTCTATTCAATTCGCCTTACAAAAAAGATATGGTAAATAACAATTTAAGGTATATAGATTGGTCCGATGGTAATGCTAGCCCAAAAACCTTTACCTATACCGACGCATCCACTTTGTTAAAAAGTCAAAAATTATTTGCCAGAAAATTTGACCTTAACACAGATGCGCAAATACTGAATTTGCTAGACGAGGAAGCCAATCAATATGTAAACATTGTTATATAGACACTATGCAATTACCTCTACTTTCAATAATATCCGTCAACTACAACCACAGCCATGTAACCGATGAACTGCTCGATTCTATTTATCGGCACAATACCTATAGCAATATCGAAATTATTGTAGTGGACAATGCAAGTACCATTAACCCTGTACCTGAATGGCAACAAAAATATCCTGAAGTACTATTTATCCGTATCGAAAAAAATTTAGGTTTTGCCGGTGGCAACAATCTTGGTTTGAGCTATGCTAATGGCACCTACTTTTTTCTCGTCAACAACGATACCGAATTCACCCCTTTGCTCATCGAAACATTGCTCCATACTTTAGAAACACACCCTCAGGTAGGCGTTGTTTGTCCAAAAATTAAATACTTTCAACAACCCGACACCTTGCAATACGTAGGATTTACACCCATGAATTATTACACCTGCCAAAACAAATGTGTAGGCCAGTTTGAAAAAGACAATGGTCAATACGACAATCGGGAGGCACCAACAGGATTTGCTCATGGAGCGGCCATGATGCTGAAAAAAGAAGCTGTAGCCAAAGCCGGCTTGATGCACGAAAACTACTTCTTGTACTACGAGGAAGGCGATTGGTGCGACAGAATAAAAAAACAAGGATTTGAAATTTGGGTAAATACCAAAGCGCTTATTTACCACAAAGAATCCGTAAGCGTTGGGCAAAAAAGTGCTTTAAAAGAATATTTCATGAATCGAAATCGTATTCTTTTTATAAGAAGAAATGCACCCTATCATTGCAAACTGTTTTTCCTTTTTTACTTCATTTTGATTGTGACACCAAAAAATATCATTAGCTATATTAAAGATAGGAAACCGGCATTTATCAAGCAACTAGCAAGAGCCATTTATTGGAATATTACCCAACCCACCAATAGCGTTCACCTTGGCTTTAAACCTTAATAATTTCATTTATGCAATACTTGTTTTGGATTAGTTTAGCAATTGTAATTTATACCTATGTTGGCTACGGGGTTGTTTTGTATGCACTCGTGTTATTGAAGCGCCTACTTTACAAAAAAACGCCTACACTAACCAATCAGTACACGCCAACAGTCACCTTAATTGTTGCTGCCTATAATGAGGAGGCTTTTATTGAAGCAAAAATTCGAAACACTTTACAACTCTCTTATCCGAAAAATAAAATCAAGTACCTCTTTGTTACCGACGGCTGTACCGATGCCACCCCGCTTTTGGCGGCACAATTCCCCGAAATTACCGTTATGCACCAACCCGAACGTAGCGGAAAAATTGTAGCCGTTCACAGAGCCATGCAAACCGTTACATCCGAAATTGCGATTTTTACCGATGCCAATACTTTTTTAAACCAAGATGCGCTACTTAAAATAGCCCGCCATTACGAAGACCCCTCTGTAGGAGCTGTTTCGGGCGAAAAACGCGTGGAAATAGACGCTACTGCTGATGCAACGGCAGGTGAAGGTTTTTATTGGAAATACGAATCCACTTTAAAAAAATGGGATGCAGAATTGTATTCAGTAGTTGGCGCCGCCGGCGAATTGTTCAGTGTTAAAACCAACTTGTACCAACCGGTACCCAACGATACTATTTTGGACGACTTTATGATTTCGATGCTGATAGCACAAAAAGGCTATAGAATTGTGTACGAACCCAATGCCTATGCATCCGAACAAGCGTCTGCTAATGTGACCGAAGAACTGAAAAGAAAAATACGTATTGCCGCCGGAGGCATTCAATCCATTGTGCGTCTTCCCAAAATGGCCAACCCTTTCCACCATTTTGTTTTGTGGTTCCAATATATGAGCCATCGGGTACTTAGATGGACGGTAACGCCTTTTTTCATGCTTATAACACTCTTCACCAATGCCATTTTGGTATTTCAACAGCCCTATAGCTTCCTGTATACTAGCTACCTTGTACTCTTTGCAGCCCAAATTGCTTTTTATACACTTGCAACACTAGGTGCATTGGCAGCACAAAAAGAAATCAAAATCAAAATACTGTTTATCCCATATTACTTTTGCCTAATGAATTATGCTGTTTTGGCAGGCATTCATCGGTACTTTTGGGGCAACCAATCTGTTTTGTGGGATAAAGCCGCACGAAAACAATAGCTTGATGCGTTTCTCTTATTCTTTGATCTCAACTTTACAGTGGGGAGTGCAAAGTTTATAGTTACTTTCTTTATCGATTCGAGAGAGAATAAAGGCTACTTTGTAGCCTCAAGATAATCTTTATGAGCCAAGCAACAGTAGGCCTATTTGGCTGCATTGGCGTTGGCACCATTCAACTACACTGCATAGGTGATGCAATCCCAACTTACCTACTTTGTACTTGTAAAGAATGTTTTGGTTTACAGCAACCTATGGCTTAAACAAAGAAGCTCGCTGCGTATTTACATGCAGCGAGCTTTTGAAATGTTTTGTAAAGCAAGAAATTAAGCAGCTACCGTAGCAGCTTTACGAGCCAATTTGCTTTTTAAGTTTGCAGCTTTATTCTTATGAATAATTCCGCGCTTTGCCAACTTATCTATCTGCGAAATAATATTAGGTAATTTATCAGCGTATGCAGTTGCATCACTAATTTCTTTCAAATCGCGAATGGCATTACGAGTAGTTTTGCCATAATAACGGTTACGTTCTCTGCGTGCTGCAGCTTGCCTTGTATCTTTTTTGGTGGCTTTATGGTTTGCCATGTTCTATTTCTTTTTTGGTCGGCAAAAGTAAGGTGTATTTTGGAATTTTACGAAAAAAACTTTTCTAAAAATTTCATTTCCTCGAAATACTAGTCCAATAAGCATAAATTAAATTGAAAAATATTTGAACCCAACTACTTAAATCAACAAAAAATATCACCCAAAATCATGATACACACAATAAAAAAACAAACCAACTAGCTCTTTTTACTTTAATTTGCCTAAAAAAGAATAAAAACATCCTAATAAAACAACATTCAAAATTGGCCTATGATAAAAAATTATAAAAAAGGCCCGCCAAAAACCTGTTTTAATGGTAAATTATAGATTTTTGCAACCAATTACAAACAGCACACCATCAATACATAAATAACCATAAACCATTTAGCGAGTATCCTACGACAACGTTTTAGTAAATAGTTTACAAAATTCATGTTATACTCTAACGTCAATCTACGATATTTGCGAAACAATTTAATACACTCAGTAGTTAATATTGCCGCATGAAGGATTTTTCGTACATCACCAATTCGCATCCTGCTTTTATTGAAGGTCTTTATCAAGACTTTATCAACAATCCAGATAGTGTAGATGCCGATATTAGAAAGTTTTTTGAAGGTTTCGACTTTGCAGTTTCTAACCATGCTGCAACCGTTAATGGAAGTGTTTCAGGTACAAGCCTACCC
>JAIXOS010000172.1 GCA_027486695.1 Chitinophagaceae bacterium
AAGGCATCGTACAGCGGGCGTAAGTAGGGATCAATTTTTTCTTTCAAATCGCCCGGCAAAAAACCCAAACTTTCCCCTGCTTCAACCGCAGGACGTGTAAGGATGATTTTTTTAACCACCTTGTTTTTAAGCGCCCTTACGGCTAGTGCCACCGCTGTATAAGTTTTACCGGTACCTGCCGGGCCTATGGCAAATACAATATCGTTTTTATCGGCTGCCATCACCATCTTTTTTTGGTTGGCCGTGCGTGCCCGCACCGTTTTTCCATTAGGGCCAAATACCAAAATGTCGTTGGGATTGCGTTCAATAAATGGATCGGCAGCATCACCGGCTTCTTCGCCACCCAAAATTTGGTCAAAATATTGCTCGCTCAAGTGGCCATTTTTTTGCAAATACTGCAAAATGAGCTCTATTTTTTCTTTGGCTATGTTCACCTGTTCGGGTGCACCGCTAATTTTGATTTGCGTACCGCGAGAGAGAATTTTGAGCAACGGAAACTTTTTTTTCAATATATCGAGTTTGCCGTTATTGACGCCGAAAAATTCTATCGGGTTAATGGTATCTAAATTAATAATCGTGTCTGTCAAAATACGTTGGTTTTAAAAATGAATAAGGCTGACTAACTGATTGGTTCAAATGTAAATACCTATTGCATTGGCGCTTCTAATCGTTATACACAGCCTGTGGAAATAAAAAAAGCCGATACCACAACAATGGATCGGCTTTCAATTTTTTTTACTAAATACCACTTAACCCTTAAACCGGATGTATGTAAACACCGCAATTGTAGCGTAAACAAATACTAAGAGTACCAAATTTTTCTTTTTGTCTAACGCAGATGTTTGCCTAGCCATAAAAAATTGTTTTTTTGTGATACTGAAATATGATGCAAGCCTAATTATAACGCATGGCAATAACAATAAATTGTATTTTCAGCAAAAATTTTTAACCTCCAAGCTACTGCAGAATGTTTGCAATTGTTGATATAGAAACCACCGGACTGTATGCCGGTGCCAACGGCATTACCGAAATTGCTATTGTGCTGCACAATGGTGTGGAAATAGAAGGCTCCTACAATACCCTGATTAATCCGCGAATGCCCATCCAAAAATATGTTCAGGGACTGACCGGTATTACCGATGCAATGGTTCAAAAAGCACCTTTGTTTTCGCAAGTGGCCCCCAACATTTATAACCTTTTGCACAACCGAATATTTGTTGCGCACAATGTTAATTTCGACTACTCTTTTGTAAAAGATCACTTAGCCGCTGCCGGATACTTGTTGAATGCCCCCAAAATTTGTACCATTCGTTTAGCCAAAAAATTATTTCCCGGATTGCCCAAATATGGGCTTGCCACTTTAACCAAAGAATGGAATATTCCGCTTAACGGACATCATCGTGCACTAGGCGACGCACAAGCTACCGCACTTATTTTCGATTTGCTTTTAAAAAATGACCGCTTTGGTGAAATTCAAAAAATGCTAAAAAAAAAGCCGAGCAGTACCTCCCGCCCCACCTAAACTCCACCGTACTCGAAAGCTTACCCACACAGCCCGGCGTATACTATTTTGCCAACCAACAACAGAAAATCATTTACGTAGGCAAAGCCAAAAACCTGCTCAAAAGAGTCAAAAGTCATTTTGCCAATAACAAAACAAGCAAGCAAAAACAAGAATTTTTACGCCATATTTACCACATTCAACACGTAGTTTGCGAACACGAATTGATAGCAGAAATACTAGAAAGTATTGAAATAAAACGACTTTGGCCTGCATTTAACAAAAGCCAAAAACACTACGAACACAAGTTTGCCATTTATCAGTTTACCGATGCCAAAGGCTATTTACGGCTTTGTATCGACAAAAAAAGAAACCACCTACAACCCCTCATGCAGTTCAACCTCCTTGCCCAAGCCTACAACACGCTTTGGCAATGGGTCAACCACTTTCAACTACATCCCGCTTTGTGTTTTTTAGACCAATCGCAAAAGTACCTCCTTAATTTACCCCCGGCCCACACACACAACCTAGCTATTGAAGCAGCAGTACAACACCATTTACAAAACCAACAATCGTACCTTCTTCATGCCAACAACCATTTTTACATTTTGGTACACAAAGGAATTTTCAAAGGCATGGGTTACCTCAACACCCAACTTCCGCAGTGGAATTTGCTTTCCACTATTCTCACGCAAATAACACTGTATCCCGACAACAGCATTATTCAAGGATTGCTCATACGATTTGAGCAGCAAAATCCGCAACTAATATTTACAATCATTGACGACTCAACGGCTACACGGTAGCCTTTTAAGTGTATGAGCCAAGGGTTGTTGCTACTATTAAGCTTTAGTGGCGTTGGCACCATTCAACACAATTACTACTATTTAGCAGTCTATCAGCAACCACAATACTCTCCTTTGTCTTTTCGCCATCGCCGTTCTTTATTTACAGCCAATCCGGAATGATTACAAAACAGTAATTTGTTGCTACTTGCTTTCAGTTAATTTTGATAACCGTATTCATTTATTCAATTCAGTAAAATTTAGGTTATGCTACTATCCGTTCAACCCAAGTTACCCATGCGCAACAAATTGATTACCAAAGAATTTTATACTACGCAATTGGATTTTGAACCATACGGATCTGCCGACTTTGCAGGTTATTTGATGTTAAAAAAAGACAATATCGAAATCCACTTTTTCGAATTCCCCAATCTAGATACAACTACCAATTATGGCCAAGTGTACATTCGTACCAACCAAATAGACGCTTTGTACCAATCCCTTTTGAACAACCAAGTGCCTATTCATCCGGCAGGTCATTTACAGATAAAACCTTGGGGACAAAAAGAGTTCTCATTGCTCGACCCCGACAACAACTTACTCACTTTTGGACAATCGGTTTAGGCCACCCTACCTGCCGCTTCAGAGCCAATGACAAACCAATGATCTATTACACAACCTATCGTTAAGCAAGTGCAGCTATATACCATAAACCTATAACTTTGCCCCTCTTAATTATGAAAGCAAAATCACTAAAAAAAGACAAAGTAAACATTATCACGCTCGGTTGTAGCAAAAACCTAGTAGATAGCGAAGTATTAAGCGGACAGCTACAAGCCAATGCCATAGATGTTGTACACGAAAATAAAAAGCTCGACCACAACATAGTAGTAGTAAACACTTGTGGCTTTATAGACAAAGCAAAAGAAGAAAGCATCAATACCATTTTCGATCAGTTAGAACTCAAACGCAGAGGAAAACTAGACAAAGTGTATGTAACAGGTTGTTTAAGCGAACGATATCGTACGGATTTAGCGGAAGAAATGCCCGAAGTAGACGCTTGGTTTGGCACACTCGAATTGCCCCAAATGCTCAAACAACTAGAGGCCGATTACAAAACAGAATTATTAGGCGAACGATTACTGAGTACCCCCAAACACTACGCTTATTTGAAAATCAGCGAAGGCTGTAACCGTACTTGTTCTTTTTGTGCCATACCGCTGATGCGTGGCAAACACATCAGCAAACCCATTGAAGCATTGGTAGCCGAGGCCGAAAACTTGGTAAAAAAAGGGGTTAAAGAAATCATGCTGATTGCACAAGAACTTACCTACTACGGTTTAGATATTTATAAAACAAGGGCTTTGCCACAATTGCTTGATGCATTAGCGGTAATTCCAGGTATTGAGTGGATTCGTTTGCACTATGCTTATCCTTCCAAATTTCCATTAGAAATTTTGGATGCTATGAACAGACATAGCAATATTTGCAAATACCTAGACATGCCTCTGCAACATGCAAGTAACAATATGCTACAAGCCATGAAAAGGCAAATTACACGCGAAGAAATGAGCGAATTGATTGCTACCATACGCGCCAAAGTGCCTGGCATTTGCTTACGAACTACCCTGATTGCTGGATTTCCGGGCGAAACAGAGGATGATGTGGAAGAATTAAAAACTTTTTTACAAGAACATCGCTTTGACAGAGTAGGCATTTTTAGCTATAGTCACGAAGAAAACACCAGCGCATTTGAACTAGAAGACAATATTTCGGACGAAGAAAAAGCATTGCGTGCACAAGAAATAATGGAAGTGCAACAGGAAATTAGCTACGAAAAAAACCAAGAAAAAATTGGCCAAGTTTTTAAAGTATTGATTGACAAAAAGGAAGCGGGTCGATACCTTGCCCGTACTGAATTTGATAGCGTAGAAGTGGATAACGAAGTAGTCATTCACTCCACCAAAAAACTCACTATTGGTAGTTTTGTACAAGTAAAAATTACCAAAGCATACGATTACGATTTAGAAGGAGAAGTCATTGGCTAAATACACCGACCTTCCAACAGCCAATTGTCACCCTTTTGGCTGTTGGAAGGTCCATTTCTACAACAGAATACCTCAAAGACCGGTAATTACAAGCATAAGTTTGCGTATTTCACAAAAAGCATGTTGTAAAAAAATGCAACTTTGTTATTCGCAGGAAAAAGTGGCCGACCAACCTGCTCAGTTTTTACAGAAAGAATCTGCCATGCAAACACACTGTACCTACGTATCTTATGCTCAAACCCATGCTTTTAAGCCGCTCATTACCGACTATCTAGCGCAGGCACCATCCTTACAATCCTTTTTTTCCCATAGTCCATCGCTACAAGGCATTCGCAATGCCATAGCACAACGTAGCCAATTTTCTACCAATCGACCTTTGCTTGTTCAACAATTGCAACAACAATACCAAGGTCTTACCCTTAGTGCGGCACAATTGAATCACCTTGACATGCTGCACCACGAGCACACCTTTACCATTACTACAGCGCACCAACCCAACCTGTTTACCGGTCCGCTCTATTTTTTGTACAAAATTGCCCATACCATTCAATTGTGCAAGCAATTGCAACAGGAACTGCCCGAAAATCACTTTGTACCTATATATTATATGGGCAGCGAAGATGCCGATTTGGAAGAACTTGGCCACTGTACCATTGGTAGCAAAACCTACACTTGGCATACACAACAAACAGGCGCTGTGGGTAGAATGCTTGTAGACAAAGCACTGCTGAAACTCATCCACGAAATGGAATTGCAGATAGCCGTTTTGCCTCACGGAATGCAGGTAATTACGCTTTTCAAGCAATGTTATACCCTTGGGAAATCGATACAGCAAGCCACTTTGGAACTCGTTCATGCGCTGTTTGGTCATTATGGTTTATTGGTATTAATTCCCGACAATGCGGCGCTGAAAAAACAGTTTGAGCCGATTGTAGCCAAAGAATTACAAACGCGTTTTTCGCACCTTGCCGTTACCCAAACCATCCAACAATTGGGTAAATTGTACAAAGTTCAAGCCGCAGGTCGCGACATCAATTTGTTTTATTTATCAGCCAACCACCGGGAACGTATTGTACTTTCCCCACAAGGCCTATTTGAAGTTAAAGCATTGCAAAAACAATGGACAGAAGCCGAAATTCTTACCGAACTAGCGGAACATCCGGAAAATTTTAGTGCCAATGTTATTTTACGGGGACTCTTTCAAGAAACCATTTTGCCCAATATTGCATTCATTGGTGGCGGTGGCGAGCTCGCTTATTGGTTGGAACTAAAAGAAGTATTTGCCCAAGCGGAAGTGCCTTATCCGGTACTTATTTTGCGCAACTCATTCTTATTTATTCCTGCTAAGCAACAGCAACTGGTTCAAAAACTTGGTTTATCAGTCCACACTTTATTCAACCAAGCAAATACGATTATCAATCAATTGGTCGTACAAGAAAGCGAACAACCGGTAATGCTTGCGCCACAAAAAGCACAAGCAACCGCTTTGTTTTCCGATATTGCATCAACAGCATCCGCTATTGACTCGACACTCTTTGCGCACACCATTTCATTGCAAAAAAAACTACTTTACAAGTTGGCGCAGTTGGAAAAAAAGATGCTTCGCGCACAAAAACGCAAATTTTCCGATACCGAACAACAAGTAGTACATTTAAAAAATACGTTATTCCCCAATAACAACTTACAAGAACGTGTCGAAAATTTTGCCGGGTGGTACGCTCAATACGGCGATGATTGGTTTAATTGTATGTTACAATATTCTCAAGGACTTGAACAACAATTTGGCGTGGTTTCTTTAAGTTAACGAACTGCATTTTATTAACAAAACACTTATCAGACGAAGGCCTATCACCAAAAAAGAAGCGGCTACACGGTAGCCTTTGATACTTATGAGCCGGACGGCATTACAACTATGGAACTTCAGTGGCGTTGGCACCGTTCAGCATTGGTACACTTATGGAGCAACAATCGCACGCACCTTGCATATCAACCGTCGTTATGGTAAAGACAACTTCTGTGCCAAAGCATTCTGTTGCTTTTCTCTTGCTTCTACTGCTTTTTGCAAAAAAGTAATACTTACATTCAATTCAAACCCAATTAACAATATCAGTGAATTGAAGTAAATCAACAGCATAATAATTAATACGGTACCAATGGAGCCATAAACTTTGTTGAAACTAGCAAAATTGTTGACCCAATAGGAAAAAACAACCGTAGAAACCAACAATAAAAAAGTAGATAATATTGATCCGGGACTTACCAACGGCCATCTCTTTTTTACCGAAGGGGCAAACTTGTAAATAAAGGCGATGCCATAAAACAGAAAATGAACCAAAATAACCCATCTTATTACATTCCACCAAGGTAATCGAGCCCGCTTTTTCATATGGAACAGTTTCTTCAAAATACCTGCCAATTCCTCCTGCCCAATTAGAACAGTAGCCGATACAATAACCAACAAAATTAAAATAGCGGTTAAGCGGATTGCCCGCAAGCGTTGGTGAAAAGGATAAACTTTACTCTCCTGTATCGACTTATCGAAAGTGCGAATAATACCCATCATAGCATTAGATGCGTAAAAAACAACTAGCACAAAACCAAAGGAAAATACACCTACGTGCTTTTCTAACAAATCTTTCAATATATTCCTAATAAATAAATAGGTAGTAGAGTTGGGCGTAATATCTTTAAATAACTTTAATATTTGTGTCTCAAAATTTTCTGCACCGGGCAAATAAGGAATAATAGAAAACAAAAACAGCACTGCCGCCGGCAAGGCCATAATTAAATTGAACGATATGGCTGCTGCACGTTCATTTAATCCTACTTTCTTAATTTGCTTTACAAAAAAAACAACTAAATCGTACAATGCTATATGCTGAAAACCGGGCAAAAACACCTGCTTACTCTTGCGAATAACAAAAGCAACAATGGGTATTTGATAAATATAGCGTTCTAATTTAGTCATACATTAGCCCTTTTTACGGATTGTTTTTTCGAGCAAAATATCCATCTAAAGCCTGTTGGTATTGTTTGGCATAAGCACTATGTTCGGCAAAAGTGGCACTAAAATGATGATACCCGTTGAGACTTGCATCAGCCACAAAAAACAAATAATTGGTATTAGGGGCATCTAACACCGCGTCAATTGAGGCTTCGGAAGGTGTACAAATTGGCCCCGGCGGAAGCCCTTTGTTTCGATAGGTATTATACGGTGATACCACATTTAAATGCCCATATAAAATTCGTTTAAGTCCAAAATCGTTGAGCGCAAATTTGATAGTTGGATCGGCACCTAAGGCCATTCCTTTACGCAAACGGTTGATGTAGACGCTAGCTACATTTCCTTTTTCAGCATTTTTATTGGTTTCTTCTTCCACTATACTCGCAATTGTGACAACTTGTAAAGGCGAAAATCCTTTAGTCCTTGCTTTGGAAGTACGTTCACCCAACCAAAAAGCATCATGTGCTTCAATGACTTTGGAAAAAATTTTCTGCAAAGAAGCGGTGTAGTAAAAACGATAGGTATTGGGCAAAATGAATGCCATTATGGTATTGCTATCGGCATCGTATTGCTTTAAAGTTTCATTATTGTTTAAAAAAGCAAGAACTGAAGCACTATCATGTGCAAAATTTTTACTAATCAATCGAGCCAATTCTTGTTTAGTACGTACTTTATTGATGACCAACTTCACTTCAACTTGCTGGTTGTTGCGTAATTTTCGAGCAATTGAAAGCAAACTTTCGCCATTTTTCACCTCATATTTCCCGGCTTTTAAACGAGGCCATACATCTAACTTATCTGCCAAAAGGCCAAACATCCAACCATTGTTGATTACATAGGCTTCTTTTAGCCGATTCACCACCGAGGCTTTGTCTGTAGCGCCTTCCTCAATCACAAATTGTTTCTTCGATTCAATAAAGGCGGTACCACTGCCAACAATAAGCCAAACTAATGCAGCCAAACCTACACCTAATACAATAAGCAAAATCCATATAGTTTGTTGATTACCCGTTTTCTTTTTTACTGGTTTTGCTTTAGCCATAGCTACAAATATTTAAATGGGTCTACAAAAAATACAGCAAAAATGCTGTTTATTATACCTACTTCAAAAAATATCTAATCTTGTATTGCTTGCTGTTGCTTTGCATATTTTTTCTGCCATCGGTTGCTCTGCATAAACCAATAACTTGGCACCAACATAACTGTCCAATATAACCACTCACTTGCCCAACCAAAAGTTATGGGCAAATGATATACTTCGAGTACCGTATACACATATATAATATAAACAACAATAGCGCAAATTTCTGTAAGCAAATTCATATTCGGGTTACCGGAGCCCGTAACAGCGTTAAGCCAAACCACCGAAACACTCATCAGCATCATGGCCGACGAAACCACTTGTAATACCGGTATCGCATCGTTTACAAATGCTTCGCCCTGTCCGTAAACAGATAAAATTGCATGCGGAAACAAATTAATAACGCCACACACAATGGCCGAAAAACCAAGACTCAAACGCATAATTTTTCCAATCAGCTCAAATACTTTGTCGTACAAACCCTGCCCTACTACATTGCTCACCATTGAATTGGTAGTAGCGGCAAGTGCCCATGTAAAACATCCAAAGAAACCAAAAATATTGCGCATGGTATTGGAAATGGCCAAAGCCCTTGAACCATGATGTTCAATCAAAATATAAAATATTTCCCAACTTATAATACTTAAAACGTATTGTAACACAATTGGAGCAGCTTGTTTTACAATATCTGGCAAATACAACAACGGCCATTGAATATTGGCACTAATTTTAAGTTGCTTGATGATGGCATTTTTTTTCAACACCACCATTACACTTAACAAACCTGCTAATTCTGCAATAATACTTGCTACCGCTGCGCCATTAAATCCCATTTGAGGAAATCCCCATTTACCGTTAATTAGTACATAATCAAAAAAAACATTGAACAAAGCCTCTGTTGCGGTGCCAATAAATAAAAACATTGTTTTTGTTTAATTGACAACCTTTATTTTTAATTACCTTTCAGAAGTTGACGAAATTCCTCGACAATCTCTTCTTGATAGATC
>JAIXOS010000414.1 GCA_027486695.1 Chitinophagaceae bacterium
GGTCGAACCGCCGACCCTCTGCTTGTAAGGCAGATGCTCTAAACCAACTGAGCTAAACTCCCTTTCTTCCGTTTTGGGAGTGCAAATATAAGGGTGTAATTGTTTCTAACAAACTTTTTTTATTGGTTTATTGCATGTAAATGAATTTTTTGTTTCAATATCCCTTTTTACCTTTGTGCTCAATTTGCAATGTAGCATCGAATGTCGAAAGGCAATGTATATTTTCCTCTTCATTGCTTTGGTAATCAAATAAAGGCTGTATAAATGAAAAGTATAGTACAAAACAACAACACAAAACCTTGGGAAAAACAAGATAATGAGGTGTTGGAAGCTACTTCGGCTGGTTTTGCACTAATTGTGTGGAACGATGAAGTGAATTCATTTGAGTGGGTAATTGAAACACTAATTGATGTTTGTGGACATTCCGAGCAGCAAGCGGAACAATGTGCCCTGATTATTCACTGCAAAGGGAAATATGCCGTTAAATATGGCGACTATGAAGCATTGAAGGTGCAATGTGATGCAATTACAGAGAGAGGAATAGGGGCTACTGTAGAAATGTTAACTACTTAATTTCAATATGTCCCCTACACTATTGCAGCGTGTGAATGCCTCATTTGTTGATTCAAAATTTCTATATGTCTTCATTGCATCTGCTCAATAGTTCCTTGTGGTTTCCCCCGGTGGAAGATGCTTTAGAAGACGGTTTGCTGGCAATGGGGGGCGATTTGCAAGCAAATCGTATTTTACTAGCCTACCAAAAAGGTATTTTTCCTTGGTTTAGCGGCGATGTACCGTTGTGGTGGTCTCCCGATCCCCGATTTGTTTTATATCCCGAACATTTGAAAGTAAGCAAAAGCATGAAAGTGCTTTTAAAACGAAATAGTTTTTCGGTAACTACCAACCAACAATTTGCGAGGGTGATAGAAGCATGCGCACAAGCCGAACGAAAAGAGCAGGATGGCACATGGATAACAAAAGACGTGGCAAATGCGTACTCGCAACTACACCAAATGGGGATTGCCCATAGTGTAGAGGCATGGCAACATGGTGTATTGGTGGGTGGGCTTTATGGACTAAAAATGGGCAAAGTTTTTTTTGGTGAAAGTATGTTTAGCCACGTTGCCAACGCTAGTAAATATGCTTTTATAACATATGTTCAGCAATTGATAAAAGAAGGTATTAAACTGATAGATTGTCAAGTATACACAACACACTTGGAAAGTTTGGGTGCAGTATTGATTCCACGGAAAAAATTTATTGCCGAGTTAAACATACTAACTAAAGTTTAGCTGCGATATCCATACATTTTTTCAACGTCTTTGACTATTTTTTCCATGTCCATATCGGTATCTTGAGGGCGGTAAACTTGTTTCAAACTAGTACCAAAAAAGAACAAAACCGATTGATACAGTGCCGCGGTAAAATGGCCTTTGTATTCCTGCACAATTTCTAAACAATTGTTGCCGGTTTCTCTATTGATTAACTTCATCAATACTTTTCCTTGATAAACCGATAGGTTGCCTAATTTGCTCGTAAATTCGCGTCGCAATTCTTCTTCCCTCGATTTGATAATGGCTTTTCTTTGCTTTTTATCACTAACAGATACCAATTTTGCATTGATTTCGTTCATGATTTTACCGGCTGCTTTTGCGTACGGGTAAGTAACGTAAACGGCATTGCGTAAACGAGTCCATTCAGCCCAATACTTGCGCCATTTTTCAGGAATTTTACAGCTAACTTGTACATGCGGTAAGTATGCTAATGATAAGGTATCGCCTTCGGGGGTAATATAGGCGTAGGTTTTGATTGTATCGTTAATGCCGTGCTGCGCTTTTGTATTGGTAACAGCAAGCAAACAAAACACGAAAGCAAAAAAATGTGCGTTTGACAGAAGGTGCTTTTTCATACAATATAAAGTTATGTACTTACTTGCACATTAATGCCAAAAGACGCGACAAAGTAACCGCTAACAAAATGTGAAAAGCAGTTAGGATGTATCTAGTAAAGTTAAATGATGTGTCCGCTACAATTTGGTACTGGATATTTAAAAGGGAAACATTTATTCCAATACATCATTCTTAAATACCCAATCGATTCTACAATGTACCTTGTTTAAGATGTGCTTACTCGTGTTTTGATTCTTTGCAAAATACTTAATACAAATCCAATAACCATTACTATGATGCCTATCCATAATACATTAATCATCGGAAACTCATATACTTTTAACGTTACCAAATCGGTAATAGCGCCACTTTCTTTAAAGCCAATCTCTAAATGTTTATCGTCTTTTACCTTGTTGAATTGCACAACCAAGCTTTGGGATTTGATGGTGTCGGGTAACAAACGCAAACTTTCTTGTTGGAGTAAAGCAATGCCCGGTGAGGCTTTGTAACGTTTGCCTTCTTTAGAAATAACTTCAAGGTCTAAAAATAGGCCGGTTTCGTTTTTCTGTAATTTTGATTGCTGTGAGGGTGGATTAATGGCCACTTGGTGCAAAATCATTAAACCATTGCTATAAAAAATGGTATCACCTACAGCAATTTCTCGTTTCTTGAAGGTGGCTGTGTCTTCTTTATTATTTTCCTGGAAAGAAGAAATGTATACAAAAATGTCTTTGTTCCAAAAGTGTTTGTTGGCAGGGTTAGCTGAAATCCCTTCCGCACCTTTATTGTTTTTGATAACGTCCGGATAAAGGGTAAATGAACTATTGCCATTTTTGCCTGTAAATTGTAATTCGAAAAAGCGTTTTCTTTCTTTGGGGTTAAGGGTATCCGATACGTATGTTACCATGTATTTACCCATATCGGTGGGAACACCTTTGAATAAAGTGATGTTCTCAGCGGGGTCTTCAGTTTTGTTTTTTTGAAAAACAGCAATGCCGGTGGTATTCCAACTAAGAATATTTTTTTTACTCGAAGAAATTAAAATACCAAGTAATACAAGGCCAAAACCTACGTGAGCCACCGATGCACCTGCAAACTTTAATTTGCCTTTCAGTCCTAACCAAATATATCCTGCATTGGCAAGAATGCTATATACCGATGCGAAAATGGCAACATGTATGGCTGCCAAAAAACCTATCCCTTTTTTGTCGTAATTGATGTTGCCAAAGAAGCTGATACTGAGGCTGATGAGGATGGCTAGTAATGTAGGTAGCCATATTTTTTTATTAAAATAAGATGCTTCGGTGTTTTTGTATTTCAAATATTGTGTAGTGGCTGTGATGAAACCAATGATAATAGCAATAAATATTTGTATTTGGTTGTAGGCAAATTCTACATCTTCGGGTGGGGCTATTTTGGTGCCAAATAGCTTGTTGAAAACAGGAACGGATGTTTTGGATATGATAATGATGCCCGATAAAAACAATACTAGAGAGCCTATAAACATCCAAAATTCGCGACTGTAAGTATTTTCTTCTTTCTGTATGGTTGGGATTGATGCGTATCTGAACCCATACAATGTTAATGCAGGCAAAACAAAGATTAATAAAAAGGCTAGTAATTGCGTGTTCATGCCTAAATCGGTAAATGCATGTACCGAAGTGTCGCCTAAAATGCCGCTCCTTGTTAGGAAAGTAGAATAAATGATTAATAAAAAACTAAGTATATAAAACAGATAGGTAGTTCGTAAACTATATTGTGTTTTGTGGTAAATGAGGTTGGTATGCAAGCCGGCTACTAGTACAATCCATGGTACTAATGAGGCATTTTCTACAGGATCCCATGCCCAGTATCCGCCAAAATTGAGGCTTTCGTAAGCCCATGCTGCTCCCATCATGATGCCAGTTCCCAAAATGGCGCCTGAAAACGAAGCCCAGGCTAAAGCCGGTTTGGTCCAGCTATGATTCCGCTGCCATAGACCCGCAATGGCAAATGCAAAAGGCATAATGGTACTTGCAAATCCTAAAAAAAGGATAGGAGGGTGGATAACCATCCAATAGTTTTGTAAGGTTACATTAAGGCCTTGTCCGTCCTTTAACAGACTCAGATAATCGCTCCTTAAAGCACCTGTAGTAATATCTTTAAATATGGGGGCGTTATCTAAAATACCTTCGTTGCGAAGCAATGCAAAAGGGCTACTGCCTATTTTGGCGTCAAAAAAATAAAAGCCCAACAACATGCTTGCCAAGCAAAACTGCGCAAAGCTAATGACTGTCATGGTGCCCGCTTCCCAAGTTTTGTTTTTCCAAATAATTA
>JAIXOS010000046.1 GCA_027486695.1 Chitinophagaceae bacterium
CAGAGCATTGTAATAGTGGAGGCAATAAGCGAATTATCCGTGAGATTGAGGTAAATGGCAAGAAAACTTCTGCCGAATTTATTAGGATTAACTCCTATTTACAGCCCAATAAAACTAGTGAATTGCCATTTTAACTATATGTTATAATAAAATGTTACACTAAAAAGTATCAATATGAGTAATAGCGACTTTATTCCATTGAATTCCTTTTGGTTCAATCCAAAGCAAAAAAGGTTGATTGTACTTGTTAATTGGATTTATCAAGGTGCACCACCCAAAACACTTAAACGTGTTCAAGCATGCTTGTTAGAGCATGGAAAGCATGATGAAATTAAGGTTGATTTTGAAATTTTCACCGAGCAAATCAGGCTAGGTAATTTGATTCCATTTGACATTGAAATGATAAAAAACTTATGAATACAACAAACAAATTAAGGTTGCCAGTCACCAAGAACTGGTTTGAAATGCAAAAATCTGGTATTAAAACAGAGGATTACAGAGAGATTAATGAGTACTGGATAAGTAGACTAACCAAGTGCCAAATAGAGCCATCAAAGGCAAAGAGAGAATTACTAAGTGTGGGTAAAACAATGTCCTCCTACATAGCTAGTATAGTTTTAAAAGATTTTACAGGTATTCCAGAACATTTTTTTCCGAAAAGCTTTGAGGAAAATATTGTGACCTTAGGTTACCCAAAACTCGATGATTCCAATAAAATATTAAGGTTTACACACAAAGAAATTAGAATTGATTACGGCAAAGAAGAGTGGGGCGCAGTACCAGGTAAGCTATATTTTGTTATTAGGCATGGTAGGCTAATCAATACCAATAACAGTATCAATAATAGATTACCACAAAGATTTGGTAATTGGCATGTTTCCGAAAATGGAGATATGAATTTTAAAAATGGTAGATACCAAATTTTTGGCTATCAACTATCCCAAGATAATTGGATTTTACACATGTTAGAAAAGGATTGGGTAAACTTGAATGAGTTTGTCCCTGCATACTTTCATGCCTTAAGAAATATTGGCTATGAAAATCACACAATTAAAACTTCTTACTAAATTTTGACTTTAACCTAAGATTTTCAGATTGTATCGTAAACTTCATCTTTGTCTAAAAAGCCCAATTCTTCTATTTGAGGCAATATTTTGTTTGCAAGATTATTGTTTGCTATGCTCAATTCTTTTAATTCTTCAAGCCCGAGGTTATGTTCAATTAAACATCGTCTAATTTGATACCAACCGGCATCCCAGGTGTCAATTTTCCATTTGTTTGTTGCCATTTGGTTGAGTTTTGAATAAAAGATTTTGTAAACTGTTTTAGCTTTATTAATTACATCTAAAGCTTCATTTGATAATTTTTTGTTTGAAAGCCAATTAGCAACAAATCGATTTTGTTCATTTACCATTTGGAGCTTAATATCCGAATCTTTAATATCCCAGTATTTAACTTCTTCTAGTTTGAATGGGAAAAAGTTGTTTTTTATTTGATAATTATTGCCTAAATATTGAACATTTTTTAATGCAGTAGTTTGATTAGAATTTGAAAATAAGCTCCAAACTATACAATCATTGTAAAAATCTTTTGAAGGTTCTGTATTTGGTATTAAAAATTGGTTTCTATCATTTAGCCATGTTGGTTTGGGAATCCTTTTAACAGCATGAAGTGTTAAGGCTTTCTCGAAATTGTCATTAATTATTGAAAAGGCACCTGCACTTGCGTTTGGGGAGGACAATAAAACAACATATTTAGCGTGTTGGAAATCATTGCCATTGCTACAAATTGATGCTAAAAAATCTGGTCTTGCCCTATGTCTTGTATCTATATTTCCTGCCTTAACTGTTATGCCATTACTTAATGGTGGAAGTATATAGTCGATGGAGTTTTGGGGTCTTAAAAACCAATTATTTAAAACATCTTTTTTATTAATTAAGCGAAGATGTTTTACGCCGATAGTATTCCCATAGTTATCTGAAATATCAATTGTTATTATTTCTTTATCTCTTGATAATCCTAAGTTCCAAATCAAAAAACCAATTGGGAAATTTCCAGCAATTCCATGGAAACACTTTGAATGAAATAAGAAGCCTCTTTCATACTTAAATTTAAAATATTTGTCTCGATAATCTGCGCTATCTGGAGCATTTATATATTTTAATGTTGAAAACATGCCTAAATAGCAGTTTTTAGGCATTTCATGAGTAATGCGATACATAAATTGAGTAAAAAGCTCTCGTTTTGCATGCCCAATTTTTGCTTTATCCATTAACAATTCAACTTTTGTTTTACTAACTCCTACTTTTGAATTTTTCTGTTTTGCATCCTGGGCTGTAGCAAATGGAGGATTTATGTAAACTATCCAAATAATATCAGGGTTTGATAATTCTTCCCTTAATTTTTTTGGCATTTTCCAGGTTGGCTCAAATAGAAATCCTTTTTTGTTGAAAACGTATTCAACATCATCATTTAAGTAATCATATTGAAAACAGGTGGCATTAGGAAAAACCTTTTTTAAATGATCAGCTTCACTTCCATGAAGAGTTGACATATATA
>JAIXOS010000276.1 GCA_027486695.1 Chitinophagaceae bacterium
ATACAGTATTATTTTAAATTCTATTTTATTTGAACACAAGCATAGGACTAGACAACCAAACTCCGGTCCCGCTATCCGCTAATACTCCGCCACAAAGCCAACGCCCAAACCCTCAGCGGGGTAGACGCTGCTATCGGGTGTAGCAAACCCAACTTTCATAGCTTTGAGCAGCACTTATTCTTTGGTCTTGATAATCAATTTTGCACAAATACCAGCAACCACCATCGATGCGCCCGATAATACAATTACATTGATGGCCTTATCGCCTACTACCGATAATACCAAGCCTCCTAACAAGCCGGCTGCTATTTGCGGTATGGTAATAGTCGCATTGAAAATACCCATATAAACGCCTGTTTGTCGTGCGGGCAACGAAGAAGAAAGGATGGCATAAGGTAATGCCAAAATAGCTGCCCAAGCAATACCCACACCCACCATCGGCAAAAACAACCAATTTTTATCGGTAATTAACTCAATACTCATAAGGCCAATACCTCCTGCTAACAACGAAAGCATGTAGGTATTCTTTCTGCCAAATTTATCCGCTAATGGGGTAAGCACGAGTGAATAGAATGCTGCAAAAACACTATAAGCTGCAAAAATGACGCCTGTCCAATTGCCGGCTTCGTTAAATTCTTTCGATTTGGAATCTGTAGGTAACGTATGCCATATGTTTTGTGCAATTGCTTGTGTAGTGTATACCCACATTAGAAAAAGTGAAAACCACGAAAAAAACTGCGTTACAGCCAATTGCATCATGGTAGTGGGTATGTTTTTCAAAAGGGTAATAAAAGATACTTTTTCTACCACTTCGGTGCTGTCTATATTGTTGTATTTATTGTATTCATCCGGTGGATATTCTTTGGTTCGGAAAGATGTCCAAAGTACACTCAATAGCAATGCCCCGCCGCCAAAATAAAACGCCCAAATAACGGTCGGTGCTACTTTTTCGCCAGCTTTGGGCTCATTTGCTACGCCAATCCAGGTTAGGAAAAAAGGCAAAATAGAACCAACTACAGCACCGGCATTAATTAAAAAACTTTGTATAGCATATCCTTTGTTTCGTTGCGTTTCGGGCAGCATATCGCTCACCAGTGCCCTGAAGGGCTGCATGGTTACATTAAAGGAAGTATCCATAAGCAATAACATCAATGCGCCAAACAACAAGGGAGGTAATAGTGTAGCAAAATGCTCCGAATTGGGCATAAAAAACATGGCTAATGCCGATACGATTGACCCTCCTAATATAAATGGAATGCGTCGGCCAAGTTTTGTCCATGTTTTATCGCTCGACATGCCCACAATTGGCTGCACAAAAAAGCCCGCTAAGGGAGCCGCTAACCAAAAAAGACTTAAGTGATGCGGATCGGCGCCAATAGCCGATAATATTCTACTCGTATTGGCATTTTGCAAAGAATAGCCAATTTGTACACCTAAAAAACCGAAACTGATGTTCCAAATTTTCCAAAAACTTAATATGGGTTTGTTGGTGCCTTGCAATGAAGGCACATTGTTGGTAAAAGAAGCCATGGCAATCGTTTAATTAATATGTAAAATGTACACAATAAAAATAAATCAAAAATAAAACATCCGAAAGGATGTTTTATTTAGAAATATAAAGATAGTTAAATGGTAAATCCATTTGGCAAAATGGCTCCTTTTTTTATTACAATAACACCTTCTTTAACGGTGTACAGTTGGTGGTCGGTATTCGCAAGGTGTTTACCACCAATAATTTTGACATCGTCGCCAATACGACAGTTTTTGTCGATAATGGCATCTTTAATATAACAACGTTCACCTATGCCAATTTTGGGAATACCTTGGCTAATATTTTCTTCCATTACAGCCAAGGTTTCGTAATAATCGTTACCCATAATATAGGTATTAACAACTGTTGACGCATTACCCACTCTTGAGCGAATACCAACAACAGAGTTTTCTATTCTACTAGCGTTGATAATTGACCCCTCGGCTATAACCGTTTTTTCCAAGGTTGTGCCGCTAATTTTTGCGGGTGGCAACATCCTTGCACGGGTATAAACCACTTTACTATTATCAAACAAGTTAAATTGAGGTATATCCTGCGTTAATGCCAAATTGGCTTCGTAGAAAGAATAAATATTTCCAATATCGGTCCAATAACCATCGTACTGATAACTCAATACTTTGTGGTTTGAAATAGCGTTTGGTATAATTTCTTTACCAAAATCCGTTGCATTCGGGAAGGCTTGTTGCAACAAATTGGCCAATACATTTTTGTTGAAAATATAAATACCCATTGAAGCCAAGTAATTACGGCCTTGCTTTTGCATATCCAAACCCGTATCGCTTACCCAATCTTTCAAAATGTCAGCATTTGGCTTTTCAACAAAAGAGGTGATTAAATTTTCATCATTCGATTTCAAAATACCAAATTCGGGAGCATCTCGCTTATCCACAGGAATCGTGGCAATAGACAAATCGGCACCGGCTTGTTTGTGTGCAAAAATCATTTCTTCAAAATCCATTTGGTACAACTGATCACCGCTCAAAATGAGTATGTAATCATAGTCCAAATTGGAAATATGCCTAAGCGACTGTCTAACTGCATCGGCAGTACCTTGAAACCATCCGGGGTTATCGGGTGTTTGTTCCGCTGCTAAAATGTCAACAAAGCCTGTGCTAAAAGCACTGAAATGATAGGTATTTTTAATATGCTTATTTAATGACGCCGAATTAAATTGGGTAAGCACAAACATGCGGTTGATACCACTGTTGATACAATTACTAATAGGAATATCTACTAAACGGTACTTACCTGCAATTGGCACAGCAGGTTTACTCCGAGAGGCCGTTAATGGATACAAACGAGAACCTGCTCCTCCGCCTAAAATGACGGCTACCACTTGCTTACTTAAGGGCTGCATATTGAATTGTTTATTTGATTAGGTCTATTAGCTTTTCGCGCTGAAAGTTAAAGGATTTAAATGGATATCAAAGGCATCAAAAATCTAAGTTGGTATGATTTAGGCAATCTTTATCAATCGTTAACGTTTTATTTTTCTAGCATCGAATTACTCACATTACTAAATTAGGGTGTTCATGCGTATGCAAAAATAAAAGCAATTTATTTAATAATCAGTCTGTTTTGTAAAAAACATTACAATGCGTTTTTGGCATCCGGAAAAACGACTACTGGCTGGAAGCTTTTTGCCAATTCAAAATCCATGAGTGCATAACTCATAATTACAATAACATCACCTACAGCCGCCTTTCGTGCAGCCGGACCATTCAAGCACATGACACCGCTGCCTTTTGCACCTTTGATAACATAGGTTTCTAGTCGCTCACCATTGTTAACATTTACGACTTGTATTTTTTCATTTTCAATCAAATTGGCCGCAATCATTAAATTTTCATCTATTGTCAAACTACCCACATAATTTAAATTGGCCTCCGTAATGGTAGCGCGATGAATTTTTGACTTTAATATCTGTATTTGCATGGGCGCAAATTTAGGCAGTTGCTTCTATTGCCAAAACAAAAACATAGCAATTTGCTTGCTTGTTAATCTAGTAATAAATTATCTATCAAACGCACCTCGCCAATAGTAGCAGCAACCAAAGCCACTGCACGAACACTTCGGCTATTGGTTGCCAATGGTTGTAGAGTAATAGCATTGCAAATACTGATATAATCTACCGATGTAAAACCAACCTCGAGGAGTTGCTTAGTAGCAATCGACTCCATTTGATGTGGCAATAAGGAACTTGTATTCCATTGGTTACATAACCATGCTAAGTTGCGGTAAATATGTGTAGCTATTGTTTTTTGGCTATCTGATAAACGCAAGTTTCGGCTACTCATGGCTAA
>JAIXOS010000312.1 GCA_027486695.1 Chitinophagaceae bacterium
CCTATTTGCAAGTGAAAAATAGACATTTGGCAGCCGGTTTAATAGCTACCCAATTTTATGGAGAGCCTTCTGCCAAATTTCAATTAGTAGGTGTAACGGGAACCAACGGAAAAACGACTATTGCGACACTTTTATTTAAATTGTTCACTTCGTTAGGGTACCACTGCGGCCTCGTAAGTACGGTGCAAAACCAAATTGGCAATACCGTATTAGCAGCTACACATACTACTCCTGATGCCATTCAGCTCAATGCGTTACTGAAAAAAATGGCCGAAGAAGGCTGTTCACACGTATTTATGGAGTGTAGTAGTCATGCCATTCACCAGCATAGAATTACGGGCTTGCACTTTGCCGGAGGCATATTCAGCAATATTACCCACGACCACCTGGATTATCACAAAACCTTTGATGAATACATACGCGTTAAAAAACAATTTTTTGATTCACTGCCGGCCACCGCTTTTGCAATTTCTAATAAAGACGATAAGCGTGGTATGGTAATGCTTCAAAATACTGCCGCTAAACAATACTACTATAGCTTAAAAACCGTAGCCGATTTCAAAGGGAAAATTGTTGATAATAGCTTGACAGGGCTGCAAATGTTTGTAAACGAATTGGAAGTGCATTTTCGTTTGATTGGCGAGTTTAATGCTTACAATTTACTAGCCGTATATGGTGCAGCAACTTGTTTAGAACAAAACAAACAAACCGTTTTAACTGCTTTGAGCAATATCACAGGCGCCGAAGGGCGGTTCGACTATGTGGTAAGCCCGCAGCAAATAGTAGGTATAGTGGATTATGCACATACGCCTGATGCACTTGAAAATGTGTTGCAAACCATTTATAAATTAAAAAAAGGTTATGAGCGCGTCATTACTGTAGTGGGTTGCGGAGGCGATAGAGATGTAACTAAGCGCCCAATAATGGCGCAAATTGCTTGTACATTAAGTGATAAGGTTATTTTAACTAGCGATAACCCTAGAACCGAAAATCCAATAAATATTTTGGATCAAATGCAAGCGGGGCTAGATAGTGCCGCAAAAAGGAAGTATCAAATAGTGGCCGAGCGTAAAGCGGCTATAGAAGCGGCAGTGGCTATGGCTAAACCCGACGACATTATTCTTGTTGCGGGAAAAGGGCACGAAAAATACCAAGAAATCAATGGCGTAAAATATCCCTTTGACGATAAGGAAATATTATTGAGTGCATTGATGAACGAAGAAAAAATATAACAGATTCCAAACTAACTGAAATATTATGCTGTATTCTTTTTTTATATGGATGAAGAACCATTTCCACTTTAGCGGGGCGGGGTTATTCAATTATATCACCTTTAGGGCTGCATTAGCGGTTATTACATCGTTAATTGTAACTACAGTATTCGGAAAACGCATCATACTTTTTTTACAACGTAAACAAATTGGCGAAAGCGTACGCGAATTGGGCTTGGCCGGCGAGTCGCAAAAAAAAGGTACGCCTACTATGGGGGGCATCATCATTTTATTAGGCATTCTTATTCCTACCTTATTATTTGCCAATTTAAATAAAGTGTACATCCGGTTAATGATATTAACAACTGTTTGGCTGGGTGTTATTGGTTTTTTAGATGATTATTTTAAAATACGTGCCCGAAAAAAAGCGTTAGCCGCTGGTAATACTTATAAAAAGAAGGATAGCGATGGCTTGGCAGGGATTTCTAAAATTATTGGACAAGTTGGGTTGGGCATCATTGTTGGAACAACCTTGTACTTTAGTAAAAGCGTTGAGGTACAAAGAGAAATATATACTTCTAAATATGTTGTTGCCGATAGCGTACTGCAAAAAGGGGAAAGGCTAATTGGCGATACAGTGCGTGTTTTTGATGGAAAAGTACACCATTTTGCACGAGTAAAAACACCTATTACTACTATCCCTTTTGTCAAAAATCATGAATTTAATTATAGTAAGTTAATCAGTTGGCTAGGGTCGGGTGCCGAAAATTATACTTGGGTGGTTTACATTTTGGCAGTTACACTCATCATTACAGCCGTATCAAATGGCGCTAATTTAACCGATGGGTTAGATGGATTGGCAGCAGGAGTGAGCGCCTTAATTGGTGGATGCTTGGGTGTGTTTGTATATGTAAGTGGCAATTTTAGGTTTGCTGAATACCTAAATATTATGTACATCCCCAACATGGGCGAACTAAGCATATTTATTGGAGCTTTTGTGGGTGCTTGTGTAGGTTTTTTGTGGTACAATGCTTTTCCGGCTCAAGTGTTTATGGGCGATACCGGTAGCCTTGCTTTGGGCGGTATTATTGCATCGCTTGCTATTATTGTACGAAAGGAATTGTTGATTCCAATTTTTTGCTTTGTTTTCTTAATCGAAAACCTCAGTGTTATTATTCAGGTAAGTTATTTTAAATACACCAAGAAAAAGTACGGAGAAGGGCGGCGTGTTTTTTTAATGAGTCCCTTGCATCACCACTATCAAAAAAAAGGATTTCACGAAAGTAAAATTGCTGTTCGGTTTTGGATAGTTACGTTGATATGTGTAGTGCTCAGTATCATCACACTTAAAATAAGATAATTTTTTAAAGTTAATTTTTAAATTGAATACAATGCAAGTACATACTGTTTCAAGCGAAAAGATGCGTTTGGTTGTGCTTGGTAGTGGCGAAAGCGGAGTAGGAGCAGCGCTGTTAGCTAAGCAAAAGGGGTACAGCGTGTTTGTTTCGGATGGAGGAATGATAAAAAATAGCTACAAGCAAGAGTTGATTGATGCTGCAATAGCTTTTGAAGAAGGAAAACATACCGAGAGCGAAATTTTAAACGCGGATTTGGTGGTGAAAAGCCCCGGTATTCCTGAAAAAAATGCCATTGTTACTTTGCTCCGTCAAAAGGGAATACCCATCATTAGCGAAATTGAATTGGCTTATCGTTACAAAGGCAATAGCAAAATTATTGCTATAACGGGTAGTAATGGTAAAAGTACCACTACGTCACTCATTTATCATATTTGTAAGTCGGCAGGGTTGGATTGTGCCTTAGTTGGCAATATTGGATACTCTTTTGCAAAACAGGTAGCCGAGTGCCCCAAAGAATGGTATGTGGCCGAGGTGAGCTCTTTTCAATTGGATGATATTCAAGATTTTAGACCCGATGTAGCCCTATTATTAAACATTACAGAAGATCATTTAGATAGGTACAATTACCAATTTCAAAACTACATTAACAGTAAGTTTAAAATAATACAAAATCAAACAGCGGAAGATTATTTTATATACAATTACGACGACGAAACGATTCAAAAACATTTGCAAACCCTATCCATTTTACATACTAACCCATTGCCCTTCTCTATGAAACAAGAATTAAAAAAAGGAGCTTACATTAAAGGCGACAACGTAATACTTCGTGCGCCCGAAGAGCGTGTAAGCATGAGCATCTACGATTTTGCAATTAAAGGAAAACACAATCAAGCAAACACTATGGCAGCAGGTATCGCCGCGTCGGTTATTGGTATTAGAAAAGAAAAAATCAGAGAGAGTGTTAGCACCTTTGCATCCCTAGAGCACAGAAGTGAGTATGTAGCAACTGTAAGAGGGGTGGAATTTATCAACGATAGTAAAGCCACAAACGTAAACAGTACATGGTATGCCCTAGAAAGCTTAAACAAGCCCACTATACTAATTCTAGGTGGGGTTGATAAAGGCAACGATTACGAAATGTTGGACGATTTGGTACGCAATAAGGTAAAGGCGATTGTTTGTTTGGGAATAGATAATAGTAAAATCATCAATGCATTTGCAGGTAAGGTAGCAACGATTGTTGAAACTACATCGGCCAAAGAATGTGTGGAAATCGCATTTAAATTGGCTACCAAAGGCGATGCTGTACTACTTAGCCCCGCATGTGCAAGTTTCGATTTGTTTAAAAATTTTGAAGAAAGGGGCACGCAATTCAAACAGGCAGTGAAGGAACTTTAAAAGCAAAACGCAACCAATGGGTATGGTAAATGAAAATAAGGATAAGCTTTTTGCGCAAATGCCATTGATAGAAAGCGTAAAATCGCAACTGTCAATGCGTGCCGGCGGTGATAGGGTTATATGGCTGCTTGTATTGCTATTGGCAAGCGTATCGGTTTTGGTAGTATATAGTGCTACCGGTTCATTGGCATACAAAATGAACAAGGGCAATAATGAAGCCTATTTGTTTAAGCAACTGATTTTTTTTATTATTGGCTTTGTCTGTATCTATTTTGCACATTTGGCCAACTATCAAATGTATTCCAAGTTTGCCAATGCATTTTTCATTTTTTCTATATTGGCATTGGTTTACACGCTCTTTTTCGGGGCCAAAATCAATGAAGGTAGTAGGTGGATTAAATTGCCTATTTTAAATTTCACACTGCAAACAAGCGATATTGCTCGGTTAGCTTTGTTTATTTTCATCTCCAAAATTTTAAGTAAAAGACAGGAAGAAATTAAAGATTTTAAAAAAGGGTTTTTGCCACTTTTTTGGGCAGTGGTCATTATTTGTGGTTTGATTGCGCCGGCCAATTTATCCACGGCGCTGCTTACGGGTGCAACAGCATTGGTGGTGATGTTTATAGGACGGGTGGCAGCTAAGCATTTGGCACTTGTGGTGGGTACAGGCGCTTTTTTTATTATTATTTTATTGTGTTTGGCGGCTATCATGCACGAAAGCAAACAGAAAGATACAAGTTCTAGTGCCATTACAGAAAAGTTGGTGAGTTATGGTCGTGTGGGCACTTGGATAAAGCGGGTGCAGGATTTTGTTTTTGAAAAAGAAGACGAATCGTTATCAGCACATAGTCAAATTCAACAAGCAAAAATTGCAATTGCCAATGGTGGCCTCTTGGTTGGACTTGGACCCGGCAATAGCAGGCAGCGCAATTTTTTACCGCATTCCTATTCCGATTTTATCTATGCCATCATTATTGAAGAGTATGGCTTATTGGGCGGGCTCATTATCATACTTGTGTATTTAGGTTTTTTATTTCGCTGCATTCGTATATTCAAAAAATGTCCCTATGCTTTTGGAGCATTTTTGGCGTTAGCGCTTAGTTTTACTTTGGTTATTCAAGCTGTAGCTAATATGGCTGTTAATGTTAATTTGGTTCCCGTTACAGGTGTTACATTGCCATTAGTGAGTATGGGAGGAAGCTCCTTTTTGTTTACTTGTATTTCCATCGGTATCATATTGAGCGTTTCTAGAAGTGTGGAGGCTTTAGAAGGAAAAGATACACCGTTGCCTACGGCAGTAGCCGTTCCAGTGGTGGCAAACAATGCAGAAGCATAACAATTTTTATATTAAAGTAGAAACAATAGTGATTAATCAAGCATCCAATAATCAATGGGCAAATAAGGCGCCGCGTATTATTATAGCGGGCGGTGGTACCGGTGGACACATTTTCCCGGCTATTGCTATTGCCAATGCCATTAGGCACAATTGCGCTGCTGCTCAAATTTTGTTTGTAGGGGCTTTGGGTAAAATGGAAATGGAAAAAGTTCCCGAAGCGGGCTATTCCATCGAGGGGCTGCCAATTGCAGGGTTTAATCGAACATCGTTAGTTAAAAATATTCGTCTTCCATTCTTATTATTACAAAGCTTTTTCAAAGTAAAGCAAATATTTAAAAAATTCAAACCTCAAGCGGTTATTGGGGTTGGCGGTTATTCCAGTTTTCCCGTTTTGCGCTACGCACAAAGCCAAAACATAGCCACCTTCATTCACGAAAGCAATTCTTTTGCTGGTAAAAGCAATATGTTACTTGCCAAAAAAGCTACTAAAGTGTTCGTGGCAAGTGATGGAATGGAACAATTTTTTCCAAAACATAAATTGGTTGTTACGGGTAACCCTGTGCGTAAAGCTATTGTAGAAGAAAAAAAAAAAAAAAAACAAGCAAGGGATTTTTTTCAACTTAACCACGATGCCATTACAGTACTTGTTGTGGGAGGAAGCTTGGGCGCCCAAAGCATTAATAAAGCCATTGGTCAACAAATCAATGTATTTCAAGAACAACATTTACAACTGATTTGGCAAACGGGCAAAGCCACCGGCAGTCAATACATAGCATTAGCAAACGGACATCCGAATATCTGGGCTAACGAATTCATTTCTAGAATGGATATGGCCTACGCTGCCGCCGATATTGTTGTTAGTCGTTCAGGTGCAATGTCGGTTACAGAATTATGTGTAGTACAAAAGCCAACCATTTTTGTACCGTATCCGCATGCCGCTGAAGATCATCAAACGGTTAACGCTTTACACTTAGTCAATAAACAGGCTGCTCTATTGGTGAAAGATGTGGATGTAGAAGAACAATTGGTGCCAACTCTTGTACAGTTAGCAAACAATACCTTGCAACAACAGCAATTTAGCCGCAATATGGCCGCGTTGGCCATTACCAATGCAGATGAACGTATAGCCCAAATTGTATTAGCCCATATCAATCAATTGTAATTAACTTTTTATGAGTTCACAATCCAACATTCAACCACCAACAGCCATTCAAATAGGTAGCAACGGCGTGTATTTTATTGGTATTGGCGGTATAGGTATGAGTGCACTTGCCCGTTATTTTAATGCATTAAAAATACCCGTAAGCGGTTACGACCGCACTGCAACTGTGCTAACCCAACAATTGGAAAGCGAAGGGATTGCCATTCATTACGAAGAAAATATTTCGTTGATTCCTAAAAAAATAGACGTAGTTGTATATACACCGGCTATACCAAAAGATCATGCTGAGTTGGTGTATTACCAGCAAAATGGCTATACGGTAGTAAAACGTAGCGATGTATTGCAGTGGATTAGTGCCAATTCCTTTAATATTTGTATTGCGGGCACACACGGCAAAACAACTACCACTTCTATGACAGCGCATATATTACGGCATAGCGGCTATGGCTGTAATGCTTTTTTGGGTGGTATAGCCGCCAATTACAATACCAACTTTTGGAGCAGTAGCAACAATGTAGTGGTGGTTGAGGCAGATGAGTACGATAGGAGCTTTTTAAAATTAACGCCCGATGTTGCAATTATCACTGCAATGGATGCCGATCATTTAGATATATACGGCACAGCCGAAGCCGTGGAAACAGCTTTTTTGCAGTTTAGCGATAAAATTAAAAAAGGGGGATGCTTAATTGCCAAACACGGTATGGCTAGGCAAGCCGAATTTACAGCCGATACGGTAACCACTTACAGCCTTTCCAACACCGACGCCCATGTTCATGCTACCAATATTGTGGTGGAAAATGGTAGCTACCGTTTTAACGTGGTTGGCAGAGGTTGGACTATTGATAACGTAATGTTGCATATGGGAGGCCTGCACAACATAGAAAATGCCGTAGCAGCTATTGCTGTTGCTAAGTTTTTAAATATAGAAGAAGATAAAATAGTGGCGGCTTTAGATGCATTTAAAGGTGTAAAACGACGTTTTGAATACCATCTAAAAACCGATACCCACGTTTTAATAGACGACTACGCACACCATCCGACGGCTGTCATCGAAACTTTGCGAACGGCCCGGCAGATTTTCGGCTCCCGGAGAATCGCTCTCGCTTTTGAACCTCATCAGGTCTCGCGACTGCAGGCATTACTTCCTGAGTTCGCTCAGTCACTGGCTCTGGCTGATCATGTGCTCATTGCCCCCGTTTTTGCAGCCAGAGAGGCCAATTCCGCAATTCAGCACGCATTGATTCAAAACCTTGCCCAACGTGTCAGTTCGGCAGGAATTCCCACGGAAGTCTGCGGCACACTTGACCATC
>JAIXOS010000461.1 GCA_027486695.1 Chitinophagaceae bacterium
CAAAACAACAACCACAAAAAACCTACCCCACCAATAATGATAAATGCAGCTTCCCATCCCCAATGAAGGGCTATCCATGGCACTGTTAATGGTGCTAAAATAGCTCCTACATTGGCACCGGAATTAAAAATACCCGTTGCCAAAGCCCTTTCTTTTTTTGGAAAATACTCAGCAATTGCTTTAATGGCTGCCGGAAAATTCCCTGATTCTCCAAATCCCAAAACAGCTCTGGAAAACATAAAACCTGCTATGGAAATAGGCACACTTACAATACCAAACCAACCTAAAAAAACAGCCACTCCCTCGCCTATTGGTATGGCCAATGCATGAATAATAGCACCTATTGACCATACTACAATGGCCATCACATAACCTAATTTAGTTCCTAACTTATCAATTATACGGCCTGCAAACAACATCGACAAGGCATAACTAAACTGAAAAACAGCCGCTATGTTGGCATAATCGCTGTTCGTCCATTTGAATTTTTCTTCGAGTGTGGGCTTCAACAAACTCAGCACTTGCCTATCCAAATAATTCACAGTAGTTGCAAAAAAAAGCAAACAACAAATGGTCCACCTGTATTTGCCTATGGTAGCCTTATTCATAATAATTATTTTATAGAATTAATTAAGGCAAAAACCTCTTTGGTTAGGTTTTCAATGGCAGCATAATCTTTTTGCTCCATCAATTTTTTACTGATTAATTTACTACCCATACCCACAGCACATACGCCCGACTTAAACCATGCGGCTAAATTTTCTTGAGTAGTATCTACCCCGCCGGTTGGCATAAACAACAATTTCGGGAATACATCTTTAATGGTGCTCATGTACTCAGGGCCTAACATATTGCCGGGAAATAATTTAATAAATTTAATGCCCGCATTTTCTGCGGCAATAATTTCCGAAGGCGTCATACAACCCGGACCATAAAAAATATCGTTGGCTTGTGTATACTCTGCAATTTCCAATACAAAACCGGGGCTAATAATAAAATCGGCTCCGATAGCAACATACGACTCAGCCTGAGCCCTGTTCTTAATGGTACCAATACCCAAAAGCAATCCGGGCATTTCTGCATCGCGTATTGCAATCATTTTTTTAAAGTTATTGAATGCTGCATCGCCACGGCTAGTGTATTCAATGGCTTTTACTCCTGCTTTGTATACCGCTTTTAGCACTTCAATGGTTACCGTTTCATCGGCATTAAAATACAAGGGCAACATTTTCTGTTGTACAATTGCGTCGGTTACTTGTTGTATTCTGGACATGATATTTGTTTTTATATTGAGTATTAAATTTTCACTTTTATAACTAATTTTCGCACTTCGTCATCGGCAATCATTGGTGCATGCACATCTTCAGGATAAAAAATAGCAAACTGACCGTCCGTAAGTCCAAAGTAGGTATCGGGTGCATCGCTAAAAAAGCGTACATCCTTTTCAGTATTGTAGTCGCCCTTGGGCACCACACATTTTTCTCTAGGCTTCCAAGCAATTGTTTCGTTCCCTTTTACACAAAGTTGAATATCAATAAACTTATCGTGACATTCAAATTTGGCAATCGACTCTTCCGCAGTCATTCCTTTTTTACTCGAAAAAATGGCTTTTAAACCATCTGCTATATCGTATTTTCCCAATTCAATACCCAACAAATCCGTTTCGGCTATGTAGGCAAATGCTTGAGCAAATAATGGATGCAAAGACACATACTTATGTGCATTTGCTAATGTATCTACAATCATGTTTCATTTTTTTGCGGATAACCAACAAAAAGTTATTGATTGTCCTTGTTAAGGAATTTATGTGGGGGCGTTCCCCTTCGGGTCGGGCTTTTCGCTGCTACTCCTCGCCTTCCACCCTTCGGGATGTTGGCTGTGGGGTATCCGCTGCAATCCCTAACGCTAAACCTACGTAGTAGACTATCTACTTCTACAACAAATTCGGTGCTGCAACTACTTTGCTGTTGCAAAAGCTACAGCACCGAAAAGTGTCTGTTATTTTATTATCAGTTTCTTGCCAAGTTGTTGCTACTACATAGCACTACAAAGTGACAACCGAAACCGAGATTAACGTTGTACACGTCCGCTACCATCACCTTTTACCAAGTCTTTCACTTCGCTAAGGGTAGCATGGTTCAAATCGCCTGGAATTGTGTGTTTCAAAGCACTTGCTGCAACACCAAATTCGGCTGCATCTTTCATACTCATACCGGTAACCAACCCAAAAATTAAACCACTTGCAAAGCTATCGCCACTACCTACGCGGTCAACAATACGAACTTTGTATTCTTTGGTGTGGTAAAAATCTGTACCATCGTATACCAAAGCACTCCATCCGTTATCTGAAGCACTGTAGCTTTCGCGCAAAGAGGAAGCAATAAATTTAAAACCAAATTTGGCTTTCATTTGTCCAAAAATGTCTTTGAAGCCATCCAAGTTCAACTCACCTTTGGTAACATCGGTATTAGCTGCCTTAAAGCCCAAACACAAATCGGCATCTTCTTCGTTACCAATACATACGTCTACATATTGACATAATTCGGTCATTACTTCGCGCGCTTTTTCTTTCGTCCATAATTTTTTACGGAAGTTCAAGTCAATACTAGTAGTAATGCCTTTGGCTTTAGCTGCTTTCAACGCAGCAAGGGTTAATGCAGCAGCTTTATCGCTCAAAGCGGGTGTAATACCGGTTGTGTGAAACCACTCTGCACCATCAAATATTTTATCCCAATCAAATTCGCTGGCATCTACATCGGCAATAGAAGCACCGGCACGGTCATATACTACCTGAGAGGCACGCATAGAAGCACCTGTTTCTAAAAAGTAAATTCCCAAACGATCGCCACCACGTGCAACAAACTGGGTATCTACACCGTAACGACGTAAATGATTGATAGCAGCTTGTCCGATTGGATTGTTAGGTACTTTGGTTACAAAAGTGCCATTCAAACCATAATTGCACAATGCAGCCGACACGTTGGCTTCGCCACCACCGTACGTAATATCGAAGGTATCGGCTTGTACAAATCTTTTAAAATCGGGAGTAGATAAACGTAGCATGATTTCTCCCAGGGTTACTACTTTCTTTGACATTTTGAGTTGATTTTTAACAATAAAAAATATGAAAAAATAAAAAAATGAGCTTATAACAAAGTGGCAATTGGCGCCGGATCCATATCGCTAAACAATTGGTTTTCACCGGCCATACCCCAAACAAAAGAATAGTTGGATGTACCGCTTCCAAAATGTACCGACCAAGGTGCCGAAATAACCGCCTGATGATTGGCCATTACTAAGTGACGGGTTTCCTGAGGTTGACCCATAAAATGGAATACGCGTTGCTGATCGGGAACATCAAAATAAAAATACACTTCCATACGGCGTGTGTGGGTATGTGGCGGTACCGAATTCCAAACACTGCCCGGTTTAAGGGCAGTTAGCCCCATTACCAATTGACAGCTTTTAATGCCATCTAAATGGATATACTTGTAAATCGTTCTTTCGTTCGATGTTTCTACACTGCCTAATGCTACGGGCGAAGCTTCTTCTTTAGTCATTAAAGTAGTAGGGTATGCATGATGTGCAGGGGTAGAAAGCAGGAAAAAAAGTGCAGGATTTTGAGCGTCATTTGATTGAAAAGACACCTCTTTTACGCCTTTGCCTACGTAAAGACAACTTAATTTATCGAGCGTGTATGTTACCCCATCCGCAGTAATTGTGCCGGTGCCACCTACGTTAATAACGCCTAACTCTCTTCTTTCTAAAAAGTAATCGGCTTTTAATTCTTCGTTGTTGATTAAGGAAACGGCTTTAGTAATTGGCTTTACTCCTCCGGTAATTACCCTGTCGTAATGTGAATAAACATACGTTATGTTGTCATTTTCAAAAATGGCATCGCACAAAAAATTCTTGCGCAATGTTTCTGTATTCATGGTAGCCACTTCAGTTGGGCTACTTGCAAATCTTATTTCCATACATGTATTTTTTTATTAGCTGTGCTGTAAGCAATTGATTGAATGATTAATGATTGTTTATCGCCCCATCCATCCGCCATCTACCACCAAAATGGTTCCGTGAACATATTTAGCTGCATCGGATGCCAAAAACACCACCGGTGCTTTAAAATCTTCGGCTTCGCCCCATCTTCCTGCCGGTATTCGTGCTAAAATAGCTTGGCTTCGTTCCGCATCGTTACGCAAAGCATCGGTATTATCGGTAGCAATATATCCGGGAGCAATGCCATTTACATTTACGCCTTTGCTTGCCCATTCGTTTGACAATGCTTTGATAACACTGCTTAATGCACCTTTACTAGCTGCATAACCTGGAACATTTACCCCACCTTGAAAACTTAGCAATGAACAGGTGAAAATGATGTTCCCCGATCCGTTCGCAATCATTTGTTTGCCAATTTCTCGAGCCAAAATAAAAGGAGCGTCTAAATTGATAGCAAGCACAGAATCCCACATTTCATCGGTGTGTATA
>JAIXOS010000381.1 GCA_027486695.1 Chitinophagaceae bacterium
ACGCAATTCTTTTGGGTGCAGAATGGTTCATTCCTACGATAAAGAAAGTTGCTTTTACACCCTGTTCCTCAAATAAATGCTTACAATTGTTTGTGCCGGGAGGTTGTGGGCCATCGTCCCAAGTTAAATAGATGTATCTTTTGCTACTATCATATTTGATAGGCGTTCCAGGAACTTCTTTTACAGCAACCGCTGCGGTACTGTCTTTTTTAGGTTGATTGCTTGCAGGCTGTGAATTGCAACCGACGGTAGCTATTAAAGCCGAAAGGCAAACAGTTTTAAAAAGAGTATTGATATTCAATGTGCTTAGCATGATTTAGTTGTTAATCTGGATTATAAAATTACTATTTTATTTGTGTTTTCCTTGTTTTGTTTATCCACCATAGGTGCATTAATTTGTCTGTAGCAATACCATCACAAAGGATAATTCAGTTTTCAATTTTGAGATTGCTGTTCCGCAAACTTTAAAAAACATTAAAATTTCTGGAGATTTTTATAAAATTCATGCATTTGCATTTAGCTTAATAATATTAATGTAAAAATTAACTACATTTAACTTAAATTAAACTGCGCCAACGGTACTTAAAAATGACCGTTCATAAAGTTGTAGCCAAAACTCAAAACTACTGTATGAAGAAAATAACAGGCTTATTGTTTTGCTGCTGTTATTGTAGTATTGTTTTTGCGCAAACATTTCATTTGCCCAAACCGAAGGGAAGTGCCAAGACACCATTTACCAAAGCCTTTGTAAAATTATTGAACGAAGCACCGCATCAGTTTAAAAAATACAAAGGCAAACTACTAACCGGAAAAGATGATTTGCATTTGGGGTCGGTCATATTTAAATCAAAACTACAATTAGAAGGAAGTACAAGAGGTCGCTTGGTAAGTGATAGTACCCATTATATGGAGTTTTTTTATGGCGATTATGCCACATTGGATGAGGCAACCAATAAAATGGACGATTTGACTCAACAAGTACAAACCGCGTTGGGCAACAACGCTTATTTTCACCATTATCCTATAGATTCCAATGGAACAGTAGTGCAGCAAACCAAAATAGCTTTTACAAGGGCTAATGGTTTTTTTCATTTTAATATTTCCCTCCAATTGGTGCATTTGCAAAACCAACAGTACCGTATTCTGCTGCAAGTGTATCACGGAAGACCTATATTTTATCGGAAAATATTTTTCAAACCGGTATCTAGTTTTTTGTTTGTGAACGAAATGCACAAAAACCTTGAAATACTGCATAAAAACAGATCGAAAACTTGTCCCGTAGAAATGGTAGGCTTTTACTGTGATGGCAAAACCGTTACTCGCGACTCTGCAATTACCCGCTACACCACAGAAACAATTGATAACGAACTGAGTGCCACTATGCGGTTTGATATAGTGCTAACCAACTTGCAAGTGAGCCTCAATACCGATTATGTTTATTACGAGCTACCCACGGTGTTGCCCTACAAAAAGCGGTATGCATTTATTAAAATTGCCGATATAGAAAAAAGAAAAAGACCCTCTGTAATACTGAGTATGGTTCAAAATACTACCACAAATGATATTACCAAAACGTTCAACATTCTCATGCATTTTGCTACAGCCAAATAAAAAGAATTAATTGGTCATGACAAAAATTGCGCTTCTTTCAGACACCCATCATTACATGGATGCAGCTATTTTGCAACATACGGCCAATTGCCATGAAATATGGCATGCCGGTGATTTTGGTACCGCTGCTGTAGCAGACCAATTAGCAGCAACGGGCAAAGTGGTTCGTGGCGTTTATGGCAATATTGATGGCAACGATATTCGCCAGCAGTTTCCTGAAATAGGTTTTTGGCAAATTGAAGAAGTTCGGGTATTGATGCTGCATATAGGCGGCTACCCACCTAAGTACAATGCACAGAGTAAAAAACTAATAGCGCAGTACCAACCGCATTTGTTTATCAGCGGACATTCACACATTTTAAAAGTAATGTACGACGAAGCAAAGGAATGTTTGCACATCAATCCCGGTGCAGCAGGAAAGCAAGGTTGGCATACCGTTCGTACGATGGTTCGGTTTGTGATTGATGGAACACAAATACAACAATTGGAAATTATTGAATTGGGTGGGAGATGATTTGTGTATCAGCAAATTTGGTTGCTGATCATTGTTTCAAAAGTTGAACGGTGCCAACGCCCATGTCGTTATATAGTAGTACCGGCCTCTGGCTCATAATAAATAAAGGCTACCGTGTAGCCGCATCTTGACTTTGCGAACAAACTTTCAATAGCCTACAGCAACTGTGCTAGTAACATTCTATCTTTCCCTTGCGCATCTTGTTTTAATATAACTTGTTGGTAGCCTGCCTTTAGAAACACCTGTTTGGTAGCTTCACCATAAGCTTCGTTGATTTCTACAAAAATGTAGCCTTTATTGGTTAAGTGCATTTTGCCAAACTTTGCTATTTTTTCATAGAAAAGGAGAGGGGTTTCGTTAGGAACAAACAAGGCCACTTCGGGCTCATATTGCAGTACATTGGGATGCATTGATGCTTTTTCCGCTTCTGTAATATAGGGCGGATTGCTCACAATCACCTGAAATAGAGGTAGTTGCGGCCATAGACTTTCGTTTAGGAAATCCATGTGTACAAAGTCAATATCAGCCTTGTACAGCTCTGCATTTTTTCTGGCAATACTCAAAGCTTTATCACTGATATCCAATGCTTTAATGGATGCTTGTAGCCATTGTAGTTTAAGTGCTATGGATATACATCCGCTACCCACACCTACTTCTAAAGCGGCGGTAGGTTGGGGCAGGACAGTTTCTAGTATCCAAGCGACCAACTCATCAGTTTCCGGGCGAGGAATCAAAACGCCCTCCTGCACATAAAATGGTTTGCCGGCAAACCACGCCTCGGAAAGCACATATTGCAAGGGCCGATGCTGTAATAACTCTTGGGTATACCGTTGCAACTGAAATTGCTGATTGGTGGTTAATACAACGGCTTTATGAATGATGCGTTCTGTGCGCGACCAACCCGTTAAGTGTTCAAAAACCAAGTGCGCAATATTGGTTGCTTCGCGCTCCGAATAACATAGCCTCAGTTGCGTTTGCAGTTGTTGAAAAGCCATTTGTACAGTCATACTGCAATAATAAGCATCAATTGCAGTAAATTTGGCATCCAAGCAAAGGAAAATACATTTGACACGAGACGAACAATACATGCAATATTGCCTTCAACTAGCACGCTTAGGCGAGGGTTATGTGGCACCAAACCCTATGGTGGGGAGTATTTTGGTATATGAGGATAGGATAATTGGCGCAGGTTATCACAAGCAATTTGGACAAGCACACGCCGAAGTCAATTGTATCAACAATGTAGCCACTGCCGACCAAAAGTACATAGCATCGGCCACCTTGTATGTATCGCTGGAACCCTGTGCGCATTTTGGAAAAACGCCTCCTTGTGCCAATTTTATTGTACAGCACCAAATACCCAAAGTGGTCATTGGCTGTACCGACAGTTTTGACAGCGTAAACGGCAAGGGCATTGAAATATTGAAACAAGCGGGTGTAAAGGTGCAATTAGGCATTTTGGAAGCCGCTTGTAAAGAACTCAATAAACCTTTTTTTGCTTTTCACAAGCAAAAAAGGCCATTTGTAACACTAAAATGGGCAAATACCGCCAATGGATTTATTGGTCACAGCCATTCGGAGCGTTTATTGATTTCTAATCAAGTAGTCAATAGGTGGGTACATTCGTTGCGCAATAGCCATGCTGCTATATTGGTAGGTACCAATACGGCTTTAATCGATAATCCGCAACTCACCAATAGATGGTGGACAGGAAAACAACCCGTAAGATTGGTTGTAGATAAGCAACTAACTTTACCGTCCAACTTACATTTGTTTAATCAAGCATGTACAACCGTTGTTTTCAACTATTTGCGGCACGATATGCATCCAGATAACGCTTTGCGCTTTTGGCAGTTACAACCCGACAAACCTTTTTTGCAACAGCTTTTGCAAGCTTGCCATCAAATGCAGTTGCAAAGTGTGCTAGTAGAAGGTGGGGCGATGCTTTTGCAATCGTTCATCGACGAAGGTTTGTGGAACGAAGCTATTGTAATTACCAACACCCAATTAAG
>JAIXOS010000497.1 GCA_027486695.1 Chitinophagaceae bacterium
AGGGAAAGGAGAAAAGACAATGCTATTCGTTCACGGTTATGGTTGTGACCAAAACATGTGGCGATTGATTACCCCTACATTTGAAACTTCATACAAAATTGTACTTATTGATTTGGTGGGCTCAGGCCAATCTGATCTTGATGCATACGATTTTGACAAATACAATTCCCTCCAAGCACACGCAGACGACCTTCTTGATCTTATTGAGGAACTAGGCTTAAAAGATGTCGTCTTGGTCGGACATTCTGTAAGCGCCATGATAGGTGCGCTAGCTTCCATAAAAAATCCTGCTGCATTTGATAGTGTCATCATGATTGGTCCCTCTCCTCGGTACATCAGCGACCATTCGTATAATGGGGGTTTTTCGGAGGAAAGTATAGATGAATTAATGGAAGCCCTTGATTCTAATTATCTAGGATGGTCGAGTGCCATTACCCCTGTGATCATGGGAAATCCTGACCGGCCAGAATTAGCACAAGAATTAAAAAATAGTTTTTGCCGCAATAATCCCGAAATTGCCAAACATTTTGCCCGTGTAACTTTTTTAGGAGATAATCGAGCGGATTTAGAAAAGATAACGGTACCTACCCTAATACTTCAGTCTTCGTCAGATGTGATAGCCCCTTTACATGTGGGCACCTATGTACAACAACACATTAAAGACAGTCAAATAACCCTACTGAAAGCAAGAGGACATTGTCCGCACTTGAGCGAACCAGAAGAAACTATTCAGAGTATAAAAAAATTCTTAAGTGCTCTGTAACAAATAAAATATGGAATTAGATTTCAAAACCTTATATCAAAATGCACCTTGTGGCTATTTATATACCCAAGAGGATGGTAACGTAATAGATGTGAATGATACTTTCTTGGCATTCACTGGTTATTCTCGAGAAGAAATTATTAAAAATAAAAGTTTTGAAGACTTTCTTTCCATAGGCGGTAAAATTTATTATGAAACGCATTTTTCTCCTTTGCTGAAAATGCATGGAGAGGTTAGTCAAATTAATTTTGATTTTATTAGAAAGGATGAAACTCGCTTTCCAGTGCTCATCAATGCAATTAAGCAAAGTGCCAATGAGGAGCATCAAAATTATATTCAATTTATTGTGCTCGACATCACTCAGCGTAAGCAGTACGAGATGGAATTAATGAACGCTAAGAGAAAATCTGAGGAATTGTTGACGCAACTCTCAAATGTAAATAAAGAGCTAACAAACAATATTCAAGTAATCTCAGAACAAAGTCATCAACTAGAAAAACTTAATGCTACTAAGGATAAATTTTTTAGTATTGTAGCTCATGACTTAAGAAGCCCTCTTAGTTCTTTGAAGTCGTTCTCCACTTTGTTAATTAGCCATTTTGACAGTCTTGACAAGGAAGATATTCTGACTATGAGCAAGCAACTTAGCGACTCAATTGACAGTACAATTAAAATGGCCGACAATCTTATCACTTGGGCGATGGTACAAATGGGGGAATCCCAATTCAATGAAGAGACAATAAAAGTTAAAGACATTACCTCAAACATATTTGACGTTTATCAAAAGGTAGCATTAGAAAAAGGAATAAATATAAGTTTCTCAGTAGACGACTCTCTTACGATAATTGGTGACAAAAATCAAATAGAATTCGTAATTAGAAATTTGGTAAACAATGCTATTAAGTTCACTCATAAGGACGGTTTTGTAAGTTTGACGGCTAAATCATTACCAGACAGACTAGTTCAAATATCCGTTTCAGACAGCGGAGTAGGGATTTCTGATGAATATAGAAGGGAATTATTCTCCATTAGTAAAAAACAAAGCGTTAATGGGACAACTGGAGAAAAGGGTACTGGGTTGGGTCTTATGTTGAGTTACGAGTTCATGAAACTAAACGGAGGACAGATTGACATCGAAAGCAGTTTGGGCAAAGGGTCTACATTTCATACTAAGTTTAAAAGTGGACATTAAATTAAGTGCCTGTAGAGAATGCAACAACCGCTAACATTGGTTTGGCAATAGTGGGGGGTGACGAAACTCGTATTTCTACTTTGGGAACTTTTTTCAACTTCGGTTCCAGCTAGACAGAACTCAACCGTACAGGAGGAATTTAAATTCAACTTTTTATCTTTATTCAACGGGTGACAGCCAAGCGTGACACAACTCAAAGCCCCACCATCGCCAAGCCTTGTTCGTTGGGCGTAAGCATAAAAAACAATAAAATGAAAATAACTTCTCTAATTTATGTTTTCACTATTTTGACTGTACAAATTTGTTTTGGGCAAAATAAAGAACTAGAACGTTTGAAAAAACTTAATAAAACTTTAGATTCCTTAAGTAAATTAGAGCGACCGTTTTCAATTGACAGCACAACAACTACTAATGTTAGACAACTTGATAAAGGTCATCCTTCAAAGTATTTTTACGCAGCAATGGACATATTGAACTCAAATAAATATAACGACGCTGCGTTCTTATTTTATTTAGGAACTTTACGATATAAATTTTATAATCTAGCTAATCCTGACTACCAAGCAAGTGAAGACGGAGCATACGAAGCATCACTACTAAATTTAATCGGTGAGGCGATAAATATTTATTTAAAAACTAACATTGACAATTATATCTCTGCATTAAAATTTACTATCGACTACTACCAAAAAAACGATTTCTTTTTTTTCAGTAAACATAATAATAAAGAAAAACATGAACAAATTGCTAATAAATTCTTAAATACTATTAGTGACTTAGAATCGAACAAAATAACATACAAGAAAAAATGGGACAATGACATTAAACTAATTATACATAATAATAATGAAATGATTGACTACATAAATAAAAAGACACTAGAACAAGAGGCAAAATTCAATAAAAACTAAACGAATATCCTGCATACGCCCAACAAGGGGTTTGGCAATAGTGGGGGGCGACAAAACTCGTATTTCAACTTTAGGAACTTTGTTGTACTTCGATTCCAGCTCGACAGAACGCAACCGAACAGCAGGAATTTAAAATCAACTTTTTTATCATCATTCAACGGCAGACGGCCAAGCGTGACACAACTCAATGCCCCAC
>JAIXOS010000218.1 GCA_027486695.1 Chitinophagaceae bacterium
AGAAGATTTTCGCTTCAAAGGGTATGGTTTAGCTCCAAAATCTGCAGCCGACTTTGCTTTTTTGTTACATGGATTTCATTTTTTAGGTACAGATAGTTTATCAGATGATGGTACCATGGCTATTATTTTGCCACATGGTGTTTTATTTCGTAGTGGTGCAGAAGAAAAAATAAGAACAAAACTACTAACAGAAAACTCTATTGATACGATTATTGGTTTACCATCTAATCTATTTTATTCGACAGGAATTCCAGTTTGTATTTTGGTTTTGAAGAAATGTAAAAAGAAAGAAGATGTATTGTTCATTAATGCAAGTGAACATTTTGATAAGGAGAAGCGACAAAATACATTGGACGAAAAGCATATCAACAGAATTGTTGAAACATATCAATATCGCAGAGACATTGAGAGGTATTCCCGTAAAGTTTCAATGGACGAAATTAAAAATAACGGCTACAACCTGAATATTTCTCGGTATGTAACTACATCGCAAGAAGAATCAAAAATTAACTTGAAGGAAGTAAATACAAAACTAGTATCAATAAATAAGAGAATTAAAACAAACACGGACAAGCATAATGAATTTTTGAAAGAGTTAGGCTTACCGTTGATATAACAATATGTAAGCCTAAGTTTTAAATGCCCTTAAATAGAATTGCCTAGTTACCCACTTGCGCAAGCGAGGCAAGCTTTAATCAGGCATCTTCAACTTATAACTTAAAACTTCCAACTTTTTGCCTTATGCCTTCCATCTTATGCCTTTCCTTCCCGCCCCTTCCTTATACCTGAGATGAATGGCTGCCGGATGCAACGGGCTTGGTGCGCATCCTGCAAGGTGCGTACCGGAGCGATAGCGGAGCCCAACGCAGCCGGAACGGAAGCTAAAAAAGGCTGCCAAAGTTGACAGCCCCCAAAAAGAAGAAGAAAAACGGATGTATTAAGCTGAATTCGTTTTCTTTCGTGTTTTGAAGTACAACACCAATCCAATCGCTACCATGGCTATTTGTGCCATAGCCCAAAACATGGTACTGAAATCGCGCCATTCTTTACCGGCGGTATCTAAAAAGTGGTGTTTGTGTAAAAAAGAAAAACTCAAACCCTCGTATCGGTCGGCATTGGTTACTACCGTAGCCAACTGTCCCGTACCGGTTTCTACATACCATGCGGCATGGTTGGGTGTATTCAGTTGCACTTTCATTACCGGCAAACGCTTGTTGATAAAGCCATACTCGCCCTTAAACTCGGTGATAGGCTGCGTGTTAACAATGGCTGCCGAATCGCCATCGCTAAAAAGCCGGGTGAGGTATTCGGCATACACCACTTCGCCATTGGTAAGTGGTTGCAAGTTGTTGGTATTGATATACATACCCGATGGCGGCGGCACCGTTTTGTTGGCTTTTGATGGTTTGTTTTTGGCAGCGGCAGGTGATGGGGCCTTGGCGGTTTGTACCTGCCAATAATTGTGGGGATGCATGTGCACCAACGAAATATTGGTAATGGGCTTTTTAACCAAGGCTTGCAATTGCTGAAAAGGGATATTGGCTTCGGTGGCGGTAAATACGGAGGCTTCGTAAACGCTGTTGGTATCTGCATTGGTATCTATTTTTTTGAAAGCATGATACGAGCCACTAAATGCAAAAAACAACGTGAACAAAGCGGTAACAATAGCGGTATAGCGGTGGTTGCGGCGGGCTTTTACCTTGGCATTGCCTTTAACAGATTTGCTTTTGGTACGTATAAAAATAATGATGCCCAATACGGTGGATACACAAGCTAAGGCACTCAACAAGCCCAATACCCATAACCGAAAATTGCCGGTAAAATTGAGCCACGTAAAGGAGTGAAACCACTGAAAAATTTGGTCGAAAACGGCCCTTTTATTGTCCATAGCAAAGGCAAACCGATCGTAAGTAGGTTCTACATAAATGCGAATACCATCGGCACGGGCAAAGTCGATTTTATAAACCGGTAATAACTTGTTGATGGATTTGTATTCGCTATTGAAGGCCTGAATCAACGTGCTATTGGTAATGGATGCATTGCCACCGCCGGTAGAATTGGTTACAAAACTGGTTGCTGCATGGCAACAATCGGTTTCGGTGCTATTGGTAGGTGGGGTAGGCATTGCTTTGTTGCCTTGTAAAAAATATTGGGCCAAATATTGCGCATACACACGGTTGCCATTGCGGAGTAGCTTGCCGTTGAGGGTGCTGAAATACAAAGGTTCTGTTTGGTTGGGCAATTGTACTTGGTAAAACCAATACGGACCAATGTGTACAAAACGCATTTTGCTAAAGGAGTCGATACGATGCTGCTGCAATACTTGTGGTAGTGGTATTTTAATTTGCGCACTATCAATGGGCGTTGGCGGCATGAATTGGGTAGCCACTTTGGGCTTGATGGTGGTCATAATGGGGTGCATGAACCCACTAATTGCCCACAATAAAACCGGCAAAGCAATTACCAATGAGATAGTTCTGTGCCAACGGTACATATTTTTTTGAAACATAAAAGATGTATAATTAAGCATCGCCGTATGGCTATAAACGCAAATGGTACATGGACTTTGCATTACAGCCATAAGGCGATAGGAGGGTTGATTAATGGTGACTTTGCATGGGGTAATTATTTTTTACCAACAAAATTGTACTGAATACCAAATACAAAGGTTCTAGGTGCACCGGGATTGAAGGTAGTACGGTCGGTAGCATTGTTGCCCCTAGAAGCGGAATTGGCAAAAAGTGCGTCGGTTATGTTCATGATGTTGGAATATACTTCCACACTTTTCCATTTGTATCCAACCCTATAATTGAGCAAATGGTATCCCTCGTATTGTACGGTATTGATTTGGTTTTGGTACCAGCCCGAAACATATTGCCATTCCAACGACGTGCGGAAGTTTTTAAGCCAGGTAGGGTAATAGGTTAACTCGGTATTCCATGTCCATCTTGGCGCACTAGGCATTTCAAAACCTTGCAAATTTTGGTATTTGCCGGCGGTATTTTTACTGATTTCAAAATCTTCAAATCGGTGCAAAGCTGTGGTTCCCCCAAATCGAAACCAAAACTGTTCGTTCGGTTTTGCCGTTAATCCAAATTCAACGCCACGATGTAAAGTTTTGCCCGCCGATTGATAATCAAACGAATTGTCGGGTTGACGAATATTTAATAATTCATTTCTGCCGTCCATTTGATAGAAAGTTACATCTACTTGTACTTTGTTGTTGCACAACGAAGCCCATCCGCCAATTTCATAATTGTTGAAGTAAGCAGGACTTAAATTGGTGTAAAATTCAACCGGATTGGTATTGGGTTTGGGTCGGAAAATAGCGGTTAATGAGGGCGGCGAAAATCCTTGTGCATAATTGGCATACACGCCCCTTCCTTTACCTAGGTCGTAGGTAGCACCTATTTTGGGGGTAAATCTTTTGTAGGTAATGTTTCCGGAGGTGGCGTTTACATTATTGATGTAATCCAAATCCATTACATCATACCGGCCACCAATTGAAAAACGAAGTTTGCGCAATGGTTCAAAGTCGTATTGAAGATAGCCTGCATAGTTTTTGATATTGCCATTGTAGTTGGCAATTGGCAATTCGGGGCGTTCTTTGTCGATCGTATATTGTTCAACAAAGGTTTTTGTAGGGTCGAGTTTCGCTTTTAAATCAATTCTGTACGACCAATAATCGTTTTTGGAAAGGTCTAATACTCCGCCAATTATCAATTTAGAATGTAGAAAACCAAATTTTTGACTGTGCTGCGCTATTACACCATAACTCTCAAAGTTATTGGAATTAATTTCGCCCCTTGCGGTGGTTGCTCCCGGTGTCCATCTGATGCCATAACTAGGGTTTTGGCCATGTTTGTTGTTGCGTTGAAACAAAGTGATGAACGATTTTGCTTGGCTATTCCAGTCATGTTCTAGGGTTAAGCGCGACCGATAAGCATCTGATTTTCGGTAAGTGAAGTCAGATGAACTCACATACTTTCTACTATAAAACATAGTACTATCTACACTTCCCGACATTTGGGAATAATATTTACCATAAATGAAATTGCCAACAAGGCGTGTTTTTTCGGTAAAGTTATATTCGAGTCTTGCATTGATAGATGTTTTATCATAGTCCGATGCCGCCATCCAAGAATTGGTTTGTTGGCTGCTTAAACCACCAATATAAAATCCAAACTTGTTTATTTTGGCACCTGCTCCAAATTGAATCCTACGAAAGCCCCAATTATCAAATTGAATGCCCGCTTTTGCCGTTGGCACCGAAGTAGGCCGTTGCATGATAAAATTGATAGCTCCTCCAACAGCTTCCGGCCCATAAATAGATGAAACAGGACCTTTAACCACTTCAATACTGCTCAATGCAAACTGATTGATTTCGAGCAAAGCATTGTGGTTGAAAATGCCTAATGGTCTAATGGGGATACCATCTTCCATGTATAAATAATAAGCACTAGTGCCCATTGGTTGGCGTATAGCCATGCCGTGCTGTTCGTTATTGTAACTAGGCATAATGACACCGGGCGTTTTATTGATTAACTCAAAAGCCATACTTGCTTTCGATTCGTCAATAAGTTTGGGAGACAGTTTAGCAATAGCCATAGCACTTTGACTTCTTAGTCCGGCTTCTCTATTCGCAGTAACTATAACAGACTGTAATTGCTGCACATTTGGGTTAAGCGAAATAACCAAATTGGGTTTACTGGAAACAGTGATGGATTGGTATCCAAGAAAGGAAATGGTAATTGAATCTGCAGCGCCTTTTGATGAAACAATAAATCTTCCATCATAATTACTTGTTACAGATGGTTGATTAAAAAGTGGATGAATCAAAGCGCCTGCTAGCGGTTCGTTGGTTTGCGCATCGAAAACAATGCCTTTAATTTGGTGGGCATTGTTTTGTGCAAACAGAAAAAAAAAAAAAAAGGTGTAAACTATAAATAGAATTATTTTTTTCATAAATAAAACGGGGTAATTGCATAGCTATTTTGGGAGCTACGCAATAGTTGATTTGAATAAAGTACATGCAATTCCAATTGCGGTAATGCAACTATGTAATGCTGATGGAATAATCAGGTAGGGGATAGGCTGTGTAGGCTATCATACAGCACAAAACAACACCATGCCGCATAAGGCTATTAGGCCTTTAATGGCAATGGGTTAATGATTGTGTTGGTAGCGTAATTAGCCTTTTGGTATTTAGGCTTGTGGAGGTCGGAAACAACTTTTTAAAACGTTTTGTAACGCAAATACAGGGTTGTAGCTGTTACAAGTAGTTGTAAGTGTATAGATGGGTGGCAATGAACTGTTGGTAATGACAGTGTAAAATAGTTGTATGTCTAATTTTTCTTTGCCATTGCTAGTGTTGGTGGATTCGTTACTTTCTTCTTTGCTCATTTGCTTACCCAAGTAACATTTACCCTTACAGCAGCTTTTAGGTTTGGCTTTGTTGATACACAATACCGTGGCTATGTAATTTTGATTGATATTGTAAGAAGCAATGAGTACCCACTTGCTGAAGGTAGCAGTGATTAAAAGCACAAGGAGTAAAAAAATGCTTAGTGTTTTCATTGCGCTGCAAATATAAAGCCATCTATTATACATCTCCAAATTGCAGTTTTTTTGCTCAAAGCAAGGAAGGCACTTATCTTTAGCCGATGGAAAAATATGCAGTTATTGTAGCTGGCGGTAGCGGTTTGCGTATGGGTACAGCCACTCCCAAGCAATTTTTATTGTTACACAATAAGCCTCTTTTATGGTACACCCTGCATACATTTTTGGCAACGTTTCCCGACATTCATGTGGTATTGGTATTGCCTAAATTGCATTTTGAATTGGGCGAGGCAATTGTGCAAACATTACCGGCTGCCAACCCAATACAGTTGGTAGCAGGCGGCAGTACCCGTTTTGAAAGTGTAAAAAACGGATTGCAAGTAGTGCCTAATCATGTTATAGTGTTCGTACACGACGGCGTAAGGTGTTTGGTAAATGGTACATTGCTGCAAAAATGCTATTTACAAGCCATTGCCCAACAATCGGCTATACCGGCGGTAGCTAGTATTGACAGTGTGAGAATTGTGCAAGCGGATGGCAAACACAACGTAGCCGATAGAAATGGGGTAATGCAAATACAAACACCACAAACCTTCAATAGTACCTTATTAAAAGCGGCATTTGAACAGCCTTATCATCCTAGTTTTACCGACGAAGCCACTGTAGTAGAAGCTTATGGAACACCGGTTTTTTTAATTGAAGGCGATTATAACAATATCAAAGTCACCAAGCCGCTTGATTTGTTGATAGCATCGCACTTATTGCTTCAAAATTCGAGTGAAAATGAAATGGCATCGCAATAACTTATTTTTCAAAATAAAATTGTGTGAAAGTGAAATTTTTTCGGATTGTTTTCCTACTTTTGCCGCCACAAAATAATTGAACGATTATCATCGTATAAAAAAGAAATTGAGATGTCTATATCAAAAGAAAAAAAAGTAAGCATTTTTACTGAATTTGGCGGTTCTGCAAGCAATACCGGTTCTATAGAAGCTCAGGTAGCTTTGTTAACAGAGCGTATCTTGGATATTAGTAAACACATGCAAACCAACAAGAAAGATTTTTCTTCTAACAGAGGTTTGTTGAAAATGGTAAGTCAACGTAAAAGTTTGTTAGGCTATTTGCAAAAATATGAAATCAATACTTATCGCGCCTTGATTGCTAAATTAGGTTTAAGAAAGTAATTGCTACATTCCATGATACTAACTATTCCCAACTTATTTTAATATAAAGTTGGGAATAGTTTTTTATGTTTATACCTCTCGGTAATTACCCCCAATTACCCTTTATTACAACGATTTGCTGCAATAGGTGTAAATATCCCATCTTTATATTGTAAGTTGCATCTCGAATAAAATACGCAAAAGAAATTTATGTTATCACAACCTATTAGTGTCACATTTAGCCAAGGAAATGGCAAAGACATCACCATCGGAACAGGAAAGCTTGCACGCCAAGCAGATGGTGCAGTAACCGTACAACAAGGAAATTGTATTATTCTAGCTACCGTTGTAGCCAATAAAGAACCCAAAGATGGACAGTCTTTTTTTCCAATGTCGGTTGATTACCAAGAAAAATTTGCTTCTGCCGGTCGTATACCGGGCTCTTTTTTCAAACGCGAAGGCCGCTTAAGCGATTCGGAAGTATTAATCAGTCGCTTGGTTGACCGTGCACTCCGTCCCTTATTTCCGGAAGACTATTTGTGCGATGTTCAGGTTTTAATTACCCTTATTTCTTCCGATAAAGAAGTAATGCCGGATGCATTGGCGTGTTTGGCTGCTAGTGCGGCACTTGCAGTTTCTGATATTCCTGTAAAAGAAATAATTTCGGAAGTGCGCGTTGCACGCATTGCAGGCGAGTTTGTTGTAAACCCTACCCGCACACAGCTTGCAGATGCCGATATGGACTTCATTATTGCAGCTACCGAGAAAAACTTGATGATGGTAGAAGGCGAAAGTCAAGAATGTTCAGAGGAAGATTTGGTAAAAACCTTGGAAATTGCACACGATGCTATTCGTGTACAGATAGCTGCACAAGCCGAATTGAGGGCAAAAAAAGGGATTACCACCAAAAGAGATTACAAAAAACCAGAGCAAAACGAAGCTATACAGCAATTAGTAGCTGATTTCTGTTCGGCTAAAATGTACGAAATCTCCAAAAGTGCCTCTTCCAAAGAACAACGCAGCGAAGCTTTTGCTGCTTTAAAACAAGCATTGATTGAAAGTTTAGGCGAAACTGCAGAGGCAAGCGACAAAAGCTTTGCCAAAAAATATTTTGACGATTTGCAATGGGAAATTGTTAGAAACATGATTTTGGACGATAGAATTCGTTTGGACGGTCGCCAACTTGACCAAGTGCGACCCCTTGCTATGGAAGTGGATGTACTGCCCACACCACACGGATCGGCTTTGTTTACTAGAGGCGAAACACAATCTTTAACCACCGTTACATTAGGGACTCCTTTAGATGAATTGTTGGTAGAAAGTGCTGCACAGTCAGAATATTCCAAATTTATTTTACATTATAATTTCCCTCCATTTTCTACCGGTGAGGTGAAAATGATGCGCGGCGTAGGCCGTCGCGAAGTAGGACACGGCAACTTGGCTATGCGTAGTTTAAAGCAAATGATGCCGGGTGGCGATTATGCTTATACTACAAGGATTGTGAGTGATATATTAGAAAGCAATGGCTCTTCTTCCATGGCTACCGTATGTGCCGGTAGCTTAGCCTTGATGGATGCAGGTGTACCTTTCCCTAAACACGTTAGTGGTGTAGCTATGGGTTTGATTACAAGAGGTGCCGATGGTAAATATGCCATTTTAACGGATATACTTGGCGATGAAGACCACTTGGGTGATATGGATTTCAAAGTAACGGGTACAAGAGATGGTATTTGCGGTGTGCAAATGGATATCAAAGTAGACGGCTTAAGTATGGAAGTAATGCGTGAAGCGTTGCAACAAGCACGTAACGGACGTTTACACATACTTGATGCAATGTATGAATGTGTGCCGGCCGCTCGTCCTGAAGTGAAACCACATACACCAAGAATGGAGAAATTGATTATCGATAAAGAATTTATCGGTGCGGTAATCGGACCAGGTGGTAAAGTGATTCAAGAAATACAACGCGTTACAGGTGCCACTGTTAATATAGAAGAAGTTGGCAACACCGGCGAAGTAAGTATCTTCTCCGCTACTAAGGATAGTTTGATGCAAGCAATCAATTGGGTTCGTGGTATTACGGCTATTCCTGAAGTAGGTTCTGTATACGAGGGTACTGTGAAAAGTATCAAAGAATTTGGCGCTTTTGTAGAGTTTTTGCCTAAAAAAGAGGGTTTATTACACATTAGTGAAATCAGTTGGAAACGCTTGGAAACGATGGACGGTATTTTTAAAGAGGGCGATACTGTACAAGTAAAATTGTTAGATGTAGATCCTCGTACTGGTAAGTTCAAACTTAGCCACAAGGCATTGTTGCCGCGTCCGGAACAGCCTGCTCGTAATAGCGAAAGATCTTAGGATGCAAGCAGTCATTTATGATGTCTGTTGGTAATGTTATAATATAACCATCTATTGTCGTCCCCTTTATGAAACAAAGGGGACGACTTGTTTTATGCAATGCGAGTACGCAATCGGTTACACCATTGGGGTGAAGGGTTGTGGCAATTGCTGAAATTGTAATTGTGCTAATTGTTAAGGGTGTTGCAAAATGAAAAAGTCCTCAATCAATACAGCCTTAAATTTTTAATAATCGTAGTCAATAATCATGAATACCGTAGAAGTTTATTTTGTTGTAGACAATGCTAATGCAGCCGAATTGCTGATAGCCGAATTAGCGGAATTACATTTCGAAGCATTTGAAGAAGTAGCCGATGGTGTCAAAGCTTTTATTCCCCAAAGTATGTTTGATGCACCTGCAATTGCTGTAATTGCTGATCAATACGCATTGTCTTATTCGGTAAACACAATTGCACAGCAAAATTGGAACGCACTTTGGGAAAGTAATTTTGAGCCTTTGGTGGTAAATGATTTGCAAACAGGAAAGCCTTGGGTAGGTTTGCGTGCCAACTTTCATCCGGCAACAGAAGGGGTTGATATAGATATTGAAATTACTCCTAAAATGAGTTTTGGCACGGGACATCATGCAACCACTTATTCTGTAATGCAATTAATGAAAACGGTAGCGTTCAATAATGCCACCGTATTTGATTTTGGTACCGGCACAGGCATCTTAGCCATTTTGGCTGAAAAATTAGGCGCTAAGGCGGTCATAGCAGTAGATAATGACGATTGGTGTATTGAAAATGCACAAGAAAATGTACAAAAAAATGGTTGTGTTAATATTTCGGTTTTAAAAGCCGATACCGCAGCTAGTGTACAAACGTTCGATGTTGTAATTGCCAATATCAACAAGCATATTTTATTAGAAAATATGGCTTTGTTGGCAGAGCGAACCAAAGATGGCGGGGTATTGATACTTAGTGGACTACTGATACAGGACGAAGTAGATATTGTTAGTGCTGCCGAACAGCAGGGGTTTAAACATGCGATAACATTAACAAAAGGCAATTGGATAGCCATTTTATTGAATCGCAGTTAGAAAAACGTGTTAACAAATTGTCATTTCTTTCAGTTTTAGAGTATATTTGCCATAGCCATATTTTAATTCCTTGGTGCATGAAAGAATTTTTATTTATAGTGTTCGCTTATCTTTTAGGATCTATTCCTACTTCTGTTTGGGTAAGCAAGCATTTTTTTGATATTGATATTCGCAATTACGGCAGTGGTAATGCAGGTGCTACCAATACTTATCGGGTATTGGGCAAAAATTGGGGCACTTTTGTCATGATTGTAGACATGCTCAAAGGCGTTTTTGCTACCTCATTATATGTATTTATGCCTTTTTATTTAACCCACGATCACGAGTTGGAACGCACCAATTTTATGATTGGCTTAGGTTTAGCATCTGTAATTGGTCATATCTTCCCTATTTGGGCCGAATTTAAAGGAGGAAAAGGCATTGCAACACTTTTTGGTATGGCCGTTGCTATTCAGCCTTTGGTAGCATTGTGTTGCGTAGCCGTTTTTTTAATTGTATTGTACCTAACCCGCTTCGTATCGCTCAGTTCTATCTTGGCAGGTATATCATTTATGGTATTTATTTTATTTGTATTCAATGAAAAAGAAACATTGTATCGCATTTTTGCTGTACTAGTTGCTTTAATGGTGGTTTTAACCCATCAAAAAAATATAACCCGCATTATCAATGGAACCGAGAGTAAGGTGCCCATTTTGAAACACCGGGATAAAAGAAAACAAAAAAAGCATGACTAATTAGCATGCTTTTTTATTTTACAACTTTATAATTGGATTTCAGTATGCGTAAACTATTTTTTTCTGCCGTTTTAGGTTTGTTCACTACCTCTTGTGCTACCAATGCCATTACAGGGCGTAGTCAGCTGAGTTTGGTGCCTGAAACCGAAATGCAAACAATGGCGCTTTCGCAGTACAGCCAGTTTTTAAGTAGCAATAAAGTTGTCAGCGGAACGGCAAATGCGCAAATGGTGAAAAGGGTAGGTTCCAAAATAGCCTTGGCCATTACCAATTACTACAAAAGCAAAGGCGTAGGTGGCGTACTAGATGGCTACCAATGGGAGTTTAATTTAGTGGATAGTAAAGAAGTAAATGCATGGTGTATGCCCGGCGGAAAAGTAGTGGTGTATACGGGTATTTTGCCCGTTACGCAAAACGAAACGGCGTTAGCTATTGTATTGGGTCATGAAATTTCGCATGCGGTTGCCGGACATGGCAGGGAAAGAATGAGTCAGCAAATGGTAGCACAAGGTGTTCAGGTAATTGGTCAAGTAGCGTTGAGTAAAAATCCTACTGCTAATAATATCTTTAATCAAGTGTATCCTATGGGCTCGCAGGTAGGGGTATTGTTGCCTAATTCTAGAAAACAAGAATTAGAAGCCGACCGTTTTGGCCTTCTTTATGCAGCTATGGCCGGTTACAATCCTGAGGAAGCAGTTCCTTTTTGGAAGCGAATGGCTAATCTGGGAGGGCAAAAACCTCCTGCCTTTTTAAGTAGTCACCCCGCCGATGATGAACGAATAGTAAAGTTACAAGCAGCAATGCCCGAAGCGCTTCAATACTATGCAAACGCAAAAAAAGGCAAATAATACAGTTTTGATGTGTTAAAGTTGAAAAAAAATGTTTTTTTGAGCAAATTACTTCCAATGTTATGATGTATTGCCACATATTTTTTTTAATTTTGCATTTTGTTTTCAGATCCTAAAACCTTTTAGGCATGTCAAATCTTAGTTTGTTTGAAAAATTAGAGTTAAAAGACGAGAAAAGTGTACTCATTCAAGGTCTTCCGTCTTCCATTGAAAAGTTGTTTGCTAAAGTATCTTATGCAAAAAATGTAACCCCGCTACTAAAAAGCCGAAAAGTTGAATTTGCTTTGGTTTTTGCCATCAATCAAAACCAGTTAAACAATGTACTTAAAGAGGTTTTTCCTGCATTGCGCCACAATAGCAAACTTTGGGTTGCTTATCCTAAGCAAACAAGCAAAATTGTGAGCGATTTAAACAGAGATTGCAGTTGGGATTATTTAGTGCAAAATGGTTACGAAGGAGTAAGTTTAGAAACTATTGATAACGTTTGGAACGCTATGCGCTTTAAAAAAGTAGTGGTAGATGAAGTGACTGCCGATACTACCGACGTAGTTGCTTTACAGTTAGACGCAATAGAAGCTGAATAATCAATTTAAGACAAATGAATAATAGAAAGCCTCCAAAATATTGGGGGCTTTTTAATGCAACCAAAGTATTTGTCCTTCTTTAACGCTTACCAATGTATCCACTTTTCGGTTCTGTAAAAGGATTGGCAAGCGCAAAATTGCTGTGTTATCATAGTCGTCAAAAAACCAAATGAGGTAGTGTGGTGGGCTATGCAAATATGAATGAATCAAGTGGGTGTGTGCCGCTTCTGGAACTGATAAACAAGGTAAACCGCTAAAAAAGTGTGCCCCTCCATAAGCATTGGAATAAACAGTTGCTTTTCCAAATTGCATCCATTCATGCGGTTTACGTATTTTTTGAATAAAGGAATGGTTGACAAGGTTCTTTTCTGTATATCCCGGTATCCCATCGTCTACAATATCTTGGTATTGTTGGTATAAAGACACATATTGAGCCAAAATAAGAGCTATCCCAAGCAATATTCCAGAAATATGCGTTTTGCGTGTTTGCTTAAAAGACGACATGATTCCTGCTGTTCCTAGAAGGAGAGGTACATAGGCCGGTGACAACAACCGATTATTGAGCAGTTCATATTTGCTAATACTTGCTGTTGTAATTGCAAAAAGTACATACACCAACCCGTGAATCATCAATATCGTACACAGTAGGTTGTTGGTTTGCTTCCATCTGTTTATGCTAAACCACACTAGCCCTAGCCAAACCAAAGTGCCAATACAAAAATGAATCATTGCATTGCTACTGGGCAATTGCAACCAATTGAGCAACACTCCTCCCCAATAGCCAATATTGTCATACAACGTGCGGTCGCTTGCTTGACGGATACCGGTCAACCATCCTGTTACACAATAATTTCGTACCAAATTGGCTATCAATAAACTGCTGCTTAGCACACCCACATAAAAGAAACGAATTGTTTTTTGCCACAGAGTTTGTTGGTCAAATAGCAACATACACAACACTGCCGAACCTGCAAATGCAACTCCCGCTAAGCGGGTTATGCACAAAAAAGCCAACAAAAACGCAGCGAGGGTTAGCAATTGCCAAGAGGGCTTTTGTAAATATTGATACAAAACCCCAATAACCAATAAACTGATTATTAAAAAAAGGGTTTCGCTCCACAACATCGTATAGATGTCAAACAAGCAATAGCTACTAGTAACAATTCCAATAACAAGTACATAAGCAATGGAACTGTGGGCAAATACACGATACGCAAGTAAACAACACAAGCACAAGAGCAATAGAAGTAGCAAGGGCTGTAATACATTAGCGAGCGCAATGATGGAAATAGGAAAACTTTTTAAGCAAATGCCTAAAAATAGGGGGTAGCCTAAAGGAAAAATTACCAATGGTTGTCCATTAAATTGTATAAATCCTTGATGCGCAACCCAATGTTGGGCAGTAGTATAATAATCCACCGAATCGGGAGAAATGCCCACTCCATTTTCTGTTACAAATAGCCATAAAATGCTTCCGCTAAGTGCTAGGCTACAAAGGGTAAACACAATTTTAAAACGCAGTAATAGTTGTTGGTAGTGCTTCATGCAATTTATTGTAGCGCTGTGACGGCTGCTAAGTTAAATGAATACCATTCAATCGTTACATTTGCCCCAAATTTAGCTGTAATGACTTTGATAGAAGAACTGCGTTGGCGGGGTATGATTCAGGATATAATGCCTGGCACTGAGGAGCAATTAAATAAAGAAATGACAAGTGCTTACATAGGTTTCGACCCTACTGCCGATAGCTTGCACATTGGTAGTTTGGTACCTATATTGCTGTTGGTGCATTTGCAAAAGGCAGGTCACAAGCCGTATGCTTTGGTAGGAGGAGCCACCGGTATGGTGGGCGATCCGAGTGGTAAAAGCGAAGAACGCAATTTGCTGAGTGTAGAGGTGTTACAGCACAACCAGGCTTGTGTAAAAAAACAGCTAGCAAAGTTTTTGCAATTCGATGACACTATGCCCAATAGTGCCGAAATGGTCAATAATTACGATTGGTTTCAGCACATTTCTTTTTTAGAATTCATTCGCGATGCTGGCAAGCACATTACGGTCAATTACATGATGGCCAAAGACAGTGTTAAAAAACGCTTAGAGGGCGATAATGGCATGAGCTTTACGGAATTTACCTACCAATTGATTCAGGGTTACGATTTTTATTGGCTATACCAAAATAAAAACTGCAAGCTACAAATGGGCGGTAGCGATCAATGGGGCAACATTGTTACCGGTACGGAACTCATTCGCCGTAAAGCCGGTGGCGAGGCATTTGCATTTACTTGCCCCCTCATTAAAAAGGCCGACGGTGGTAAATTCGGTAAAACCGAAAAAGGTAATATTTGGCTCGATGCCAATAAAACCTCGCCCTATCAATTTTACCAATTTTGGTTGAATGCTAGCGATGAAGATGCCAAAATATGGATAAAAATATTCACCCTTTTGCCCATTGAAACCATCAGCGCTTTGTTAACCGAACACGAAGCCGCCCCACATTTGCGCTTGCTGCAAAAAAGATTGGCGGAAGAAATTACCGTGTTTGTGCATAGCCGTGCAGATTATGAATTTGCTGTAAAAGCAAGCGAAATTTTGTTTAGCAATGATACCGCCGATATCCTACAATCGCTTAACGAGCAACAGTTGTTACAAGTACTCGACGGCGTACCGCAAGTACAGGTGCCGCTGCAACTATTGCAAGAGGGATACGACATCGTAACCATGTTGGCCGATACACAAATTTTTGCTAGCAAAGGCGAAGCCCGAAAAATGGTACAAGCCGGAGGTGTTGCCATTAATAAAATAAAACTACAACCTACCGATACGCAGGTAACGAGCGGTCAATTATTGAGGGATAAATATTTGTTGATTCAAAAAGGAAAGAAAAATTATTACCTCGCTATTGCGGAGTAATGTACTTGTTGTAAACCTTTTTACACAACAAATGCACAGTAAAACCACATTTTACAACACTTTTTGTGCATTACCAACTTATTAAAGCATAAACACCTAATAGAGGTTTTGTATGCAAACCGCCTTTATTGTAAATGTGAGGTATCTCATAATTTTTTTCAAGTATCTTAAAAATTGGTCTAAGATACCTCTTGTAATTATTTTTTTGAGCAAAAGTAGAAGCATGTATATGCTATTAACAAATAGCATATACATGTACAATGTGTATTAAATTAAGCTTAAAACTTAATAAATGATTCAATACAATAATTAAAAGGAGAAAATAGCTCAAAATCTGCTTATTTTTATCCCATTATTTACCT
>JAIXOS010000151.1 GCA_027486695.1 Chitinophagaceae bacterium
GATATTCACCATTTGTAGCTAAAGTGGGCAGTACCTGCTGAACATTGTAGTAAGTAATACCATCGGCACTACGCTGTACCAAATACATTTTGTTGTTTATTTCTGCCGTAGTGCTCCATTGTAAATTCACTAGCGAAGGCGATACTAGGCTTACTGTAAACTGTAGGAAACTAACCGGCAATATTATTGGCGAAAGTGCGGTTCGTAACACCAATCCTGGTACCCTTGTATTGGTTATTGTAGCATAATACGCAAAACTTCCTGGCTCTGTAGGTGTAAAAGTGGAGTCAGCATTTTTTGAAAACACTAATGTATTATCGGCTTTGTACCAATTATAGGTATGACTATTTAAAGTACCTGTTGCGGTAGTAGACAATCGGCCATTGAGGCTATAATTAATTCGCAGTAAAGTATCTTGGGCATTGTTGATAGTAACTCCACCATTTGCTGCATTAAAAAATGCACCTGACTGTCCCGGTAAAGTGGCAACAATGGGCTCAATGTTACCAAAGAGGTATTTATTGCTATCTAAATTCAAATACTTTAACGATAAAAATTGTGTTCTACCATTGAAAAATGGCAAGTTGCCCGCCAACAAGTTATTACTAACATTGAGCGTTTGCAGTTTAGTAACGGCCCAATAGCCAATATTGCCGGTTAGCTTATTGTGTGAAACATTGTAATAAGTAACATTTGCTGTTGGAGCAGCCAATGCAGCACTTATTTGATTATAAGATACATCGTAATACTGAACAGATGGAGCCATTGTGTTTCTCAAACCACCGGTGAACAAATTATTGGACATGTCTACTTTTCGTAAAAACGTATTGCACTGAATGCCCGGATAGGTTTTGGTAGTTGTATCGTACAAATAAGCCAATCCCGCAGTAGGCAAATTGCCTGTTAACAGATTATTAGACAAATCGTATTCCTCTATTTTACCATAATAAAAAGTATAATTATTGGCACCCACATTCAAATTAGGAGCAGTGCCTGTAAACCTGTTTCCTGATAAATTGACAATTTTTGCATTTGGGCGAGGTAATACAGGGATGCTTCCTGAAAGCAGGTTTTTACTCAAATTGAGTACTTGCAAATTGTTGTTATTAATCATAGAAGCTACTGTGCCCGACAACATATTGTTGCTTAAGTTACAGGTAGCCATTTTTGTTAATGTAAGGAAAAGTGTATTGGGTAAAACACCGTTTAAATTATTGTTGGGCAATTCTACCGCAGTCACTCTTCCGTTATCAACAGCTATTCCCTGCCATGAACTTAAAGGTTCATAAGAGAGCCAATTTGTATTATTATTCCAATTGATACCTCCGGTACGTTTGTACAATCCAACCAACTCAATAGAATCGCCCGGGTTGGTAATTGGCGGAATGGTTCCTTGTAATTCTCCATAAAAAATTCCACGACCACCTGTTCCTAAAAATACGCGGCTATATACATTCAAATCGGCGGCAACTACCCTAGCACCACGAAATTGATTGTTCAAAGAATCGGTAATACTTACCCATGTTCTTGCACTATCATCAGATCTGTAAAATCCGAGCACCCCTCTAATTGTAGCAATAACATACATTGCCGGAAAGCTTTTATTGGGAGCTGCTTTGCCCAACGAAAACTGCGAAGGGGCAACAACATTGGCAACTCTTGTAAAATTAAGTCCCCCGTTGGTAGAAAAGAAAATACCACTCGATGTGGAAACCCATACATAATTGGGCTTTGTGGCAAACGTACGCACGATATTTCTGCTAGTACCTTTAGGTAAAGAGGTATTAATAGGACTAAAATTGAATCCCCCATCGTTGCTTACGTACAATGTTCCTGATGGTGCGTCATGAATATAAAACCGAGAAGGAGCCGTTTTGTCTGCAACGGGAAACATATTAATGGTAGAAATACCTTTTGAACGAATCCATGTTTTTCCTGAATCGCTTGAAACATACACCGAATCACTCGTTGGCGACCAAACCAATGTTTTTGCATCGCTAGATATGGCTATTCTACCACCATTGGTTGTATTCGCAGGATACGTAGCAAACATGGTCCATGTAACCGCACCATCATACGAAATAGATCCATAATTTAAGGATCCAGCCGCATAACTACGCACAATGGTATTGGGAAAATCTTGTGCATAATCTATTGAAGCTGTGTAAGTAAATCGATTCGGGCGAAAAGCACCCCGCACCGGAGGAATATCAAGTGTATCGTGTCTGAATCCATCAATATCGCCTACCCCACTGACCATGAAACCAAGCGGATTAGGAGATAAATCCATAATTACTGTTTCTTCAAGACCTTCATTCCAAAAACGCCAAGTTACTTTTTTATCGGTGATAACATCCGTAAGGTTAGTAGTGGCAAAAACACCAAAACCGGTTACAAACCAAGCATTATTGGGGTTAAAAGGATCTAATTCTGCGCATCCAATCCAATGTGGCGTTTTTGTGGCGGCATAAGGAGCCTTCCATCTATCAATCGTACCATTGTTTAGCGATATTTTCCAAGTGGCTCCTCCATCATTGGTTACAAAAATTTCATCTTTCTGCAACCATCTGCAGGAGCTACTAACAATCATAAAATTCGGATTATTAGGATCGATGGAAATTCCTGCAAAACCGCCTTCGGGCGTTGTGCCTGCAATAACAGGTGTAATTTTGGTGTATTTGTTGGTAATGGTATTGTACTTCAATACATCGCCGGCTGTAACGCCATTGGGCCCGGATTGGTTGGTGTAAGTAATACTTAAATTTCCAAATTTGTCCAAAACAGCCCTTTGTGGCATCAATGTTCGGGTTACAGACGACATTGCAGTAATGGGCGTCCATGTATCACCACCATCAATGCTTTTGTACAAGTTAGCTCTCCCGTTAATTAATGCTGAATCTCTGCGCATTAAACCTACATAAATGGCAGGCGTTCTATTTCCTTTTGTTCCACTACTTTTATCAAAAACAATGAAAGACACTTGTACCCCACTTGCTTGTGCAACAGGAAAAGACGGTACAAAATTCCAAGTAGCACCATAATCAACGCTTTTCCATAAACCATCGTTATTGCTTCCCAAAAACAAAATATTGTTCGAATTGGGATCTACTTGTAATCTTTCGCCGGCTGAACGACCATTTTCGTTACCACCTTGTCGAAAAGTTAAATTGGATTTTTTCCATGTTTTTCCTTTATCCTCCGATGCATAGATAACACCCATGGTAGAAAAGGGATATTCTTGTCCGCAAGCCATATACACCCTGTTAGGTTCAACCGGATCGGTTGCAATGGCAGATACGCCCCAATTAAGCGTATTGGTATCAAAATCTTGTAAAGGAATCCATGATTTGGTTGTTGTATCCCATCGAAAAGCACCGCCCACATCGGTTCGTGCATAAAGTAGTCCTTTTTCCGTAGTATTATAAATTAACCCGGTTACAAATCCACCGCCGTGTATCTGCACACTTTTCCAATTGTACAGCGAATCGGATTGAGCCATCAGCGCAACAGCACTACACAATGCACACATTAATAAGCTAATACTACGACAAATAGATTTCATAATTGAATATTTACCTTACACGCACAATTCTAATATTATCAACCGCCATATCAAAGTTGGCAACAACGGGAACTCCTTCTACAAAACGCCATGCATGCGCTATGGATCCTGTAGTACCAAATAGTTGATTCAAGCGCGTTGCGGCAGTTCCGGCACCATTGTTTGTTCTAAAGGTGTTTAAAGGAATAGTAAAGGTGGTCCAGCCGGTTGTTGTAAAGGGCACTCCCGCTGTGTATGGATTAAACCGAGCACTGTATGTTCCCGTACCAAGAACAATTTGCCAGTAGCCAGTGCTCCAAGGTTGCTTAACAAATGCCTCAAACTTGTATGCATAATTGGCTATGTTGCCATTCGCAATACTGTCTACATGCAATAAGTTAGCAGCTATTAAGTTAATAGAACGACCCGGATCGGTAAATTTACTCGTGGTATTGTCGAATTGGGTTCTGCAAAAATTGGCCAGGTTACTGGGAAACAAGCTGTTATCGCTTGATATCACAGCTGTAGCGTTATCGAAGATATTGACATCATCAAAATTACAAACCATACCAGTCAGTGGGTCGTTGATGTTAAAATAGGTATTGATGGTGCCACGTACGGTTGAAAAAGATAGTTTTCCGGTATTGTTAAAAGAGGATGGAAGTTTAAAACGCACTTGACGACCTGTGAGTATTTCCTTGAAATCTGTAATAGTAGTTCCAGCGTAATTTAAGCGAGTTAACCCATTCAAATTAGTACCATTGATAATTACCGAATCGTTGGCTTTTGCATATTCGTTAGAAACTCCTGTGAATGTAGGTGCACTACCAACCGCTATTGGGAACTTAACGGTTACTTCACCTGTGGAGGTAACCACTCGTAACGTATTCAACGAATCCGGATTAAGAGATGAAAATGTGAGCGTAGGAATGCGTGTAATTACTGTGGTGTCGGAATTGAGTGCTACATTCAAATAGGCAGCTCTTCGACCATTGAAAAAAACATCTATCGTATTTTTCAAATTGGTACCTACAATAATTAACCATTGACCTTGTATTCCGGCACTCAAGATGGTATCAAGCTTATTAGAACTAGTAAATGTGCTCCGATTATTATCATTGCGCAAATATTTGATAGTTGGCCCGCCTGAAGAGCTTGATTTTTTGCAACCTGTTGTTGCAACTAGTAAGGTAAGAATCAATATGGCAAGAATATTTTTCATTGTTCAGTTTTTATAGAAATTAATAATAAGCAACCGGCGGAGCTAATAGATAAGGATTATTGGTTACTTCTGTAGAAGGATAAGGGAACGTAAAAACAGAAAGATCAGCCTGCGTACCCAAATTCGATCTATTAACCGTTACCGTATTGGTAGCTTTAGAATAATTAAATAAAAATCTTACTTGTGCATCTAGCATGGTCAATGCCTTAGCGGCATTGTAATACGATAAGCGAATAATATCGAACCAATATTGGTGTTCCAATGCCAATTCTACTCTCCTTTCTTTCAATAATTGGTCGGCATCAATAGAACTTACTAAAAAATCAGGATTATTGGGTACAGCCCGTGCACGCACCAAATTAAAAAACTTCAGGGCTTCGGCATCCGTAGTACTTGCATTATTTCCTAAAATAGCTTCTACATACACCAAATACACATCGGCTAAGCGCAACATGTAATTATGCGAACTTGTAGAATTGGCCGCTACATTGTTATTACCATTATCGTCGGCACTACCCACTACCCATTTTTTACAAGCACCAAGTGCACCGTTATACGTGTATCCACCATTGATAACATTGATTTCCGGATAAAAATCGCCATTAATCATGATGGTTGCCTTACGACGTATGGTATCTAAAGTAAAATCGTACGACTGCAATAAATCATATGTTGGTTGAAAGGACGAACTTCCGTCTACTTTACTGATAGTACCGTCGCTTGACAACAACGCTTGCGAAGGATTACCTGTACCATTTAGTGTACTACTTACCCATTGTAAAGCGAACAAGGACTCCACATTATCGTTAAACTGGATTCGAAATAAATTATGGTAATTATCCAAAAGTTTTAATCCGCTGTTGTTGCACACATCACCTGCATACAATTTGGCACTATCCAAATCGGCTTGATTACGAGTAAGGTTCTGCTTGTATCCAGCCCTTGTAAGATAAACTTTAGATAACATTCCTTTAGCCGACCATTGTGTAACACGACCTTTTACGTCTGCTTTGGGTAAATATTGTATAGCAAACATGAAATCGTTGATAATGAATTGATACACATCTTCCACTTTGTGCCTTGGCAATATGGTAGAGTCTTTTAAGGTAGAAATACGCTCAATAATTGGTACAGAACCCCACAATTGTACTAGGTGAAAATAGGCGGTAGCACGCATGAATCTTGCTTCTGCCTTTGCAGCATTTTTGGCATTAGTGGATATACTGTCGGCAGCATACATGTCTATTGCTTCAATTGTTGCATTGCTTTGTGCAACCACTTTATAAAAAGCACGCCAAGCAGTAATCATGGTACCATTTTGGCCGTCAATGCCTAAATTGGCAAAAAAACGAACCGCATTATATGGATTATTGAGATTACCTGCCATACCATCGCCAATACAAAAACAAGGGTTCCCCATGTAATCGAACCAAGGTGTTGAATACAACGCCGCCGTAGCATTGCGCAGCTCAGTTGTGCTTCGGTAATAGTTGCTAGAAATGATATTGTTTAAAGGTTCTTTATCCAAATAGGCTTTACTACAAGCAACCATGCTCATAATAACAAAAGAAAATATAAAGAATTTAGTTTGTTTCATGGTGGTTTTTATTTATTTTGGTTTAAAGCAAGGTTTACGCCTACGGTATAGGTACGATTGATAGGATAACGTCCGGCATCTACTCCCGAAACCAATGTTCCTCTTGAACCAACTTCAGGGTCATAACCCGAATAGTTGGTAATGGTAAACACATTTGTTACATTGAAATAAACACGCAACCTATTCAAGAAAATCTTTCTAAGGTACTTATCCGGAAGGGTATAAGCAATCATGATATTTTTACATCTTAAAAAAGTACCATCTTCAATATATCTATCTGAAAAACGGGTATTTCCATTGGATTGATCTTGCGAAATGCGTTGAATACGGGTACCCGCATTAACTACATATACATTATTGATGTCGGTATA
>JAIXOS010000417.1 GCA_027486695.1 Chitinophagaceae bacterium
ACGACTCTTTTTTCATTGGCAACCGCAATAGCAATTGGCTATTAGTGGCATTTGGAATGATTGGCACTTCGCTTAGCGGAGTCACTTTTGTTAGTGTGCCCGGGAGTGTAGGCGATGTTGCTGCAGGTCATTTTAAAGGGTTTGCTTACATGCAGGTAACTCTAGGCTACTTAATTGGATATTGTGTAATTGCTTGGGTTTTGCTACCGTTATACTATAAGTTGCAACTCACCTCTATTTATCATTACTTACAGCACCGTTTCGGAAATGTGGCCTATAAAACTGGTGCTTTGTTTTTTATTGTTAGTAGAACAGTCGGTGCTACAGCACGATTGTATTTAGTGATTAATGTATTGCAGTTTTTTATTTTAGATGCAATGGGAGTACCTTTTGTGGTAACGGCATTGGTAATATTGGTCATGATTTTGCTGTATACATTTGAAGGTGGCGTAAAAACGATTGTGTATACCGATATGTTGCAAACTTCATTAATGGTACTAGGCCTATTGGTGTGTGTGGGTTATATATTGCAAAGCCTCAATTTGTCGGTAACAGATGCCTTTGTAAAAATGCGTGAAGTGGGATACTTAAATGTTTTCAATACAGATGTAAAGAGCAAAGGCTTTTTTCTAAAACAGATTTTAGGTGGCGCATTTATAACAATTGCGATGACAGGATTGGACCAAGAGATGATGCAAAAAAACATTAGTGTTAAAAAGTTGGGCGATTCGCAAAAGAATGTGCTGACCTTGGCATTGGTACTAATAGGTGTTTTGTTTTTGTTTTTAACACTTGGCGGATTGCTGTATTTATTTGTTACTAGTAAGGGCGCCCTTTATCAACAAACGGAAGTGGACGGAAAACTAATTACCCAACTATTGTTGCAACAAACGAATGTTATTGGGGATAAAATTTTTCCGGCTACCGTATTGCAGTTCTTCCCACCCTTTGTGGCAGTTATTTTTATTATTGCCCTTATTTCGGCATTGTTCCCAAGTGCCGATGGCGCTTTAACGGCACTTACTTCTTCATTTTGCATTGATATTATAGGATTGCAACAAAAAACGAATCTCTCCGATACACAAAAACGCCGTTTGCGATTAACCGTGCATTTGAGTTTCGCTTTTGTATTTTTGATTTGCATTATGCTGTTTAAATGGCTGAATAACAATAGTATTATTGATAAAATACTGGATTTGGCAGGCTATACTTACGGACCTTTGTTGGGTTTGTTCGCGTTTGGCATTTTAACCAAAAAACAATTGCCCAATCATTGGCGTATCACAGTAGTGGCTATTTTGGCTCCCATAATTTCTTATGTATTGGCTGCTAATGCAAAGAGTTGGTTTGGTGGATATCAAATTGGCATTGAACTGTTGTTGATCAATGGCGCATTAACCTTTCTTGGATTGTGGAGCATTGCTGTTCCCAGCAAGGCGGTGGCGGCATCTGAATAGGGTTTGGACTGGGTTTTGATATAAACTTTTATGTTTCCAATTAAATAGGTAGCATTTTTTGATCTTTGTTAACTTCTACAACGCAATTGTTGCTGGATATTGGGTTTTTCAGCTTTGCTTTTGTATTGGATGATGGTTTGATTTTTATTTAGAAGCTGACTTTTTTGAAATAGTATTGTTATATGAAAGAAAAATTATCGTCATCGCAAATTCAAACATTGCTCGAAACGTTGAAAAATCGATTTCTCCAGCATTCGTATCGGCATGCAGATTGTCAATGGTCGTCTATAGAGGAAAAATTATTAATCAATCCTTCTAAATGTAGATCCATTTTACTCATGGAGCAAACTGGTGGCGAGCCGGATGTAATTGGCTATGATGCTGCCAACGATCAATACCTCATTTGCGATTGTGCACCAGAAAGCCCGATAGCTAGGCGAAGTTTTTGTTATGATGCAGAGGCCCTCGCTTCCCGAAAAGAAAATAAACCACTCCATAACGCTGTTGATAGCGCAGCGGAAATGGGAATAACCCTGCTCTCCGAATCAGAATATAGAACATTACAAGCACTCGAAAAGGTAGATACCAAAACTTCTAGTTGGTTATTAACGCCTCCCGAGGTTCGCGCACTCGGCGGAGCCATTTTTGGCGATTGTAGATACGATAGGGTTTTTGTGTATCACAATGGTGCGCAATCTTATTATGCAGGGCGAGGTTTTAGAGGCATGCTGAGGGTGTAAGGATGTTTGTAAACGTTCATTTGCCTTCATGTAGAATACCGCTAAGCGGCTGCTTTTTAGCTTAATTTCATCTCCTTTGTTTTATGAAATTGCCAATCATATAAATGGGAATATTTTATGTTAATTCATATTAAATAACACGCATTTGTTCTTGCAATGTAAAAGGTTTTCAGCCAATAAAATGTTATTATATGGCGGTATAGCTAGTCGTATAAGTGTAGTGTTACGGCTTTTGGGTATAAAAGCCTAATTTTGCGCCATGCAAATTGTATCGCCCCTTGTTGAAGATTATGCAGCACGGTACACTACTTTTCAGAACGATTTATTGAATGAGGTACATGAATCTACCGTGCATGCTCACCCGCATGCCCATATGCTCAGCGGACATGTACAAGGTAGGTTTTTAGCGCTTATTAGCAATTTGGTGCGCCCTAGCATGATACTTGAAGTAGGCACTTTTACAGGATATAGTGCTTTGTGCCTTGCCGAAGGACTTGTAAACGGTGGCGAATTACATACCATTGAGTTACGCGAAACTGACGCAGCTACCGCTGCCGAAAATTTTAGCAAATCGCAATGGGCTAAGCAAATACATTTGCACTGCGGAAATGCCAAAGACATCATTCCCGCATTAGAAAAAAAGTGGGATTTGGTTTTTATTGATGCCGATAAAACCGCCTATATTGACTACTACGAAATGATTTTACCATTGGTAAATACAGGCGGAATGATTATAGCCGACAATGTATTGTTTCACGGACAAGTATTGGCCATTCCACTAGCAGGCAAAAATGCAAAAGCCATTGATGCATTTAACAATCACGTAGCTCAAGATGCACGTGTGGAACAAATTCTATTAACCTTGCGCGACGGACTGTTGTTGATTAAAAAGTTATGAAAATGAAAATTGTTACTGTATTTCTATTATTATTTTGCCTTTCTATTAATGCATTTGCTCAAAATAATAAAGCATTTAAATACATCGAAACGTATAAGGATTTGGCCATAAAAGATATGCAACAAACAGGTGTTCCTGCTGCTATCACATTGGCTCAAGGGATGTTGGAAAGTGGTTATGGAGAGAGCGATTTGTGTCAAAAAAGCAATAATCATTTTGGTATCAAATGTAAACTAGATTGGACAGGCGATAAGGTGTACCATGACGACGACGAAAAAGGAGAATGCTTCAGGAAATATGCCTCTGCTGCAGAAAGCTACCAAGACCATTCTACTTTCTTAAAAACGCGCCCACACTACAGTTTTTTGTTTCAGTTGCCTCCCACCGATTTCGAAGCTTGGGCAAAAGGACTAAAAAAAGCTGGATACGCTACTGAAAAAGATTATCCTCAACGCCTCATAAAGGTAATTAACGACTACGCTCTTAACCAATACACGCTTCAAGCATTGGTGTCCGATACCGCTGCTAGTATGGCAGCCAAATCAAATAAACAGGCACAAGACACCGAAATTTTGGGAGAATTGCTCATTCCTATTTCATCGAAAAAATTGCAAGCTGCTGCAGCAGCAAGGGTTGCTGAAGAAAAGGAAGAACAAGAGTCCAAAATAACGATGGTTAGTAATACTAATAGTTCTCCTATAGGGTCCGATTCTGCTGCGGTAAAAAGATATCCATCCGGCATATTTCAAATCAATCATGCCAAAGTGGTGTATGCCTCAAAAGGAACTTCGCTTTTGGGGTTAGCTAATAAACACAATGTTACTTTCAGTATGCTGCTTGATTTTAATGACATGGACGATTTGGAGGTGTTGCCGGAAGCAAAGCTTGTATTTATTGAAAAAAAGCTTAAAAAAGGGGCTGTTGATGCACATATTGTAGGTCGGAATGAAACATTACACGATGTTTGCCAAGCGGAAGGAGTGCGGTTGGAAAGTATTTTAGAATACAACCATTTAAAAAAAGATGCAGCTTTGCAAATTGGTCAAAAAATTTTACTAAAACCTAGTCCAACACCCAATACCAAAACAACCAATACGTTGGCGCACTAATCCATTAATTGCACGTTTATGAACCCAAATAGTATAACCGTACTCGACAAAACATTCGTTCCTTATTTGTCAGAAGCTGAAATTCAAGAAAAAATTAGTGTATTAGGCCAACAGCTTAATAAAGATTATGAGGGAAAAACACCTCTTTTTATTGCTGTTCTCAATGGCTCTTTCATGTTTGCAGCCGATTTGTTTAAAAGTGTGGATATTCCTGCAGAAATTTGTTTCATCAAACTTGCATCGTATAAAGGAACACAGAGTACGGGGCATGTTATCACAGCTATTGGGTTAGACAGTAATATCAAAGATCGCCATGTGGTTATTTTGGAAGATATTATTGATACCGGCAAAACCTTACATACTTTTTTACCACAATTGGTTAATCAACAACCCAAATCACTCAAAATTGCCGTATTGTTACACAAACCGGAAGCAACCGAATATCCAATTTCCATCGACTATTGTTGTTTTAGCATTCCCAATAAGTTTGTGTTAGGTTATGGATTAGATTACGACGGACTTGGGCGCAATAGTAAAGATATTTACCAGCTTGCCGAATAGGTCAATCTGCGTTGGTCAATTTTTGGCTTATGAAATACGTATTCCTTATACTATATTTTTGTATTGCATTTGTTTCCAAGTCGCAGTATTATATTCGTGGCGAGGTAAAAGATGCAAAGGGGAATCCGCTTTCAGGTGTATTAATCAATGTATACAGTAAAGGAGAAATTCCCTTTTATTCCGAGTCAGATGGAGCTTTTGGTGTTACTGCCCATCGTTTAATAGATACCATTTATTTAACGCTTCAAGGTTATCAACCATTTAAAAAAGCTGTCAATACACAACAATACCAAGTTGTTACTTTACAATTATTACCTGCAGTAGCCAAGCAATCTAAAAACCGGCTTTCTTCCATTATAAAAAATGCGCTGAAACACGAGGAGTATGTAAATCTTTCTGTTCAAGGCGAATCGTATAGAAGTTTTCAGGAGAACGATTGGGTATATGCCAAAACGTACCCCGAAATTGGATTTTCGCTTAACATAGACAGGGCAGCCTATAGTAATATTCGCCGTTTTTTGAATAACCAAATCAAGGTGCCCATTGAAGCTGTCCGAATTGAGGAAATGCTCAATTATTTTAATTTACGAGTAAATAGCCTAACCGACTCTAGTCTTTCAAGCCAGTTTACTTGTGCGCCATTACTCACCAATTGCCCTTGGAATCCATCTAAGGAGCTACTTTTCTTAAATATCAATGCGCCTAAAATTCCCCTCGATAGCATCAAACCTAGCAATTTTGTTTTTTTGATAGATGTTTCAGGTAGTATGGATAAGGACAATCGGTTACCCTTATTACAACAATCTTTCAAGTTATTGACCGAAAATTTGCGCGAAATTGATAAAGTATCAATTGTAACCTACGGTGGTGGGGTACATTTAGTATTACCTCCAACTAGCGGCGCAAATAAAGAACAAATCAATAAAGTAATTGATTCTCTTTCTGCCGATGGCGATACGCCGGGAGAAGGCGCTATCAGAACTGCTTATAATATTGCACGTGCCGCTTTTTTACCTAAAGGAAATAATCGAGTGATTTTAGCCACGGATGGCGATTTTAATGTTGGTCAAACAACAGAAAAAGAACTTGAAGAGCTTATTTCATCCCAGCGATCAAGCGGTATTTATCTTACTTGTTTGGGGGTAGGAATGGGTAATTATAAAGACAGTAAGCTCGAAACATTAGCCAAAAAAGGGGATGGTAATTTTGCATATATCGATAACATCCAAGAAGCCGAAAAGGTATTGGTAACGGAACTTACTAAAACAATGTACAATGTAGCTACTGATGCATTTGTAAATGTTGTATTTAATCCGGAGCTAGTAAAAAATTATCGTTTGATTGGTTTTGATAACAAAAAAGATGCAATTGCCGATCCCTATAGCGAACTTGAAGGTGGTGAAGTAGGAAGCGGCCACAATATGATGGCAATTTTTGAAATCGAAAAAAACAACGCTGCACCCACCTCCTCAAATCCTACCGATGCTTTAGCAACAATACACCTTAAATATACTTCCGTTAAAACGAAAGAAAATATGGGTAAAACCTTTTTGGCATATAATATAGTTAATCAGTTTCAACAATCCGAACCCAATATTAAACTAGCTGCAGCAATCGCTTTGTTTGGTTCCTTATTAAGGCAAAGTAAATTTGCCAAAGGTCAGTCCTTTGCACAATTACTGCAGATTGCCGAGTCTGCAATAAGCCCAAGCAGTAAAGTTCATCAAGAATTGATTGCGTTAATTAAAAAGGCGGAAAAACTCTACAAATACAAGTAGTATCTCATTCATTAAATGGAAAGCTAGTATTCACTATTGCTCAATATATCCTTCATCAATCAGCAAATTTTGTCCATCTGCCGCAGTTGTTGCAAGAACATCACACCGATTATTATAAGGATTGTCAGCATGTCCTTTCACCCATTTGAATTGTATTTTGAACTTTTTGGATAGTTGAAAGAAGCGCATCCATAAATCTTTGTTTTTTTTGCCGCCTTTAAAATCGGTCTTTATCCAGTTATTTAACCATCCTTTTTCTACGCTATCTACTATGTATTTACTATCAGTATAAATTGTCACCGGTATGTTTTCAGTTTTAAGGTTTTCAAGGGCCACTATAACGCCCATTAGTTCCATTCTATTGTTAGTTGTTAATCGGTATCCTGCCGAAATTTCCTTTTTTTTATCTCCCCACATCAATAAAGCACCATAACCGCCTGGCCCTGGGTTACCCCTACTGCTACCATCTGTGTATATAATCAACTGTTTCGATTGCTTTTCCATAGGTACAAAGAAAATGTAACTAAGCATTATGAACAATATTTAGTTAATGATAAAGGGTAGATGTATATATAGCCATTGAAAAACAAACACTTTTTTCTTTTCTTTTTCTTTTTTGATATTTTTTTTGAGAAAGGTTTGTTTATTAGTTATGAAGGTTCTATATTTGCACTCCCAAAACGGGGAACAGTTCTTAAGGTTGATGTTAGAGGGGGTAAGAAAAAAAAGGTTTAATTTTTTTTGTTTTAGAAGTTTTAAAACCCTTACCTTTGCACTCCGCTAGACAGCTAGGGGGTGATTAAGAAAGATGATTTAGGTTAATAACTAATTGGTCTTCAATGCTTTAGGGGTGATTATTTTAGGATAATTATTTTTGGGGTATAAGTTCTTTGAAAGATTGGAAACAACAGCACTTAATTTTGTTATGTAGATAGAATTGGGTAAGGGCATTGAATTAATACATTATGATATCGGAGTTAATTTCGAGAGGAATTAAGTCAGATTAAACTTTTTTACAATGGAGAGTTTGATCCTGGCTCAGGATGAACGCTAGCGGCAGGCTTAATACATGCAAGTCGAGGGGCAGCAAGTCTTCGGATGTTGGCGACCGGCAAACGGGTGCGGAACACGTACACAACTTACCTTTTAGTGGGGGATAGCCCAGAGAAATTTGGATTAATACCCCGTAAGATATTTGAGTGGCATCACTTGGATATTATAGATTTATTGCTAGGAGATAGGTGTGCGTCTGATTAGGTAGTTGGTAGGGTAACGGCCTACCAAGCCAACGATCAGTAGCTGATGTGAGAGCATGATCAGCCACACGG
>JAIXOS010000043.1 GCA_027486695.1 Chitinophagaceae bacterium
ATCATTGCGACGCAGGAAGTAATCTTTCGCTTCGTAGGTTGGGATTGCTTCGTGACTCGCAATGACGAACCATTTAAGACCTTACCCCTTTCTGCCTCATGCCTTTGAATTTACTTATCCCCTCTTTTTTTCTTGACAAAAAAAGAGGCAAAAAAGTCAAGGACGAAAAATGTACGGCTATTTCGTCCGGGCAGCACTATTCAGCAATCATACTACTGTAAATTGAGCTTTGGAATCATGTTTGTGCATATTGGAGGTGGTGAGTAGTAAGGTATAAGTGGTAAGTTATACGTTATAAGTGTGGTGCATAATGAGTCTACTGTTGAAGCTACAGTAGTACAATCGCTAAATAGACTTGTATCAGTCAAACGGGCTGTACATCGTTTGACTGTGGCTTTTTTTGGTTCTTTTTTTTCCACAAAAAAAAGAACGTACCAGTTTCTTTTGAAGAAGTATGTCCCCGATGCGGTGAGACTGTTTCTTATCTCGCTGTGACGAACTATTTAAGGCTTTCTGCTTTACTCCTTCAGCTTTTGATTTTCACCCTATACCTTATACCTTCAACTTTTCGTAGGTTAAGCCTGCTTCCTGCGTCGTAGTAAAATCGATTTTTTGCTTCGAAGGAAACTGCATCAGGGAGCACCGTCATTGCGAGGCACGAAGCCATCTGTTCTTCGTAGTTAGAGGCCGCTTCCTACCTATCGCAGTGAAGGGAAATAGGGAAGTTTCTTTCCACTATTGTATCACTCTTTGTTTTACCCATACCGCCGGATTACCCCGATAAATACCATAGGCATCTAAATTTGCCGAAGCTACGGAACCAACTACCAACATGGCATGGCTTTTACAAGTGACACCCGGGCAAACGACCGACTGTGCACCAATCCAAACCCCCTCTTCGAGCACAATTGGCTTTACCATCAACTCAAAAACAGGACTGTTGTAGTAATGATTACCCGTTAACAAATACACCCCTTGCGATATACATGCATTGGCACCAATCGTTACTGTTGTTAAGCTATCTATCCAAACTCCTTCGCCAATCCATGCATCCTCACCAATAGAAACGTGCCAAGGGTATTTGATATGTAACCGGGGCTTAAGCATCACTCCCTTACCAATTTTTGCGCCAAAACAACGTAATAAAAACACTTTGGGTGCAACCACCGGAAAAAAGCTGTTTTCAAAAAAAATGGCACTGATAAAGTGCCACAACAAGCGTTTCCATGCAGGTGCCCCAATATGGTACCAACTATTATTGTAATGCGCTAACTGAACTTTCATATATGCAAAATAGAAAGGGAAAATAAAGGAAAATTGCGAACCAATGGTAAGTAGTACGTTATAAGTGGTAAGTTATAAGTAATAGGTTTGGTTAATGCTGTTCACCCTACACGTTATGCCCTAAACCTTATATCTCCTAATTTACTTAGCTCCTCTTTTTTCTTGACAAAAAAAGAGGCGAAAAAGTCAAGGACGAAATATGTACGACCATTTTGTCCAAGCAGCTGCTATTCAGCAGTCGTACTACTGTAAACTGAACTTTGGAATCATGTTTGTGCATGTAGGAAGTGGTGAGTAGTAAGTTATGAGTGGCAAGTTATAAGTTATAAGTTTTATGCATTTTGAATATAACGTTGATGTTACCTTGTATCAGTCAAACAGTCCGTACATCGTTTGACGGTGGCTTTTTGGGGTTCTTTTTTTCCACAAAAAAAAGAACGTACAGTTATTGATGAAATATGTCCTTCGTAGGTAAGGACTGCTTCGTACCTCGCAGTGACCAACTTTCTAAAGCTTTCTGCCTTACGCCTTTTACCCTATGCCTTCAACTTTGCCACTTGGGCAAACATAGCTTCATAGCCGGCTTGAATGGCTGCAATATCAATTGCTTTTTCTACATAGCGGCGTGCCGAAACACTCCATTGTTGGTATTGTTCGTGGTTCATAGCGGCAAAAAAGTCAATGGCTGTTTTGATGCCACTATCGCCATCAATAGCCACATTCATGCCGGCCTCGGCTGCTGCCAAGTCATTCCACGGAGTCGTATGACTTGTAATGATGGGTCTGCCTGAAACCAATGCCTCATAAAGGGAATGACCGAAATTTTCACTTTTACTGGGTTGTATAAACACATGTGCCTTCTGTAAAACTGCCATTACTTGTTCAGGAGGTATATTGCCATGGTACTGCACTTTGACGTTTGCAGGCATTTGCTGCAACAAGGGCAAACATTGTTGCCAATAGGTTTCATCAAGAATAGGACCGTAAATATCGTATTCAACGGTATTGGTACATGTTTGTAGTGCCTGTAATACCAACAAATGGTTTTTCATAGGCCCCACCAATGCCACACTCACCAAACGCAACTGACCAACCTCCTTGTGTTCGGGTGGAAGCAGGGGCAATATCTTGGGATAGTTCGCTATTTGATAAATAGAAGCAGCGGTTCCAAAAACTGCTCTGATACTGTTGTATTCCTCTTTGCTTGCCGCATGAAAAATACAGGATTTGTGTATTCGCAACCCTTTTAACAGTGCTACATACAGTTGTTTTTTTAAGGCTTTTTGCGATAAGGCACCTGCATCCAACATTCCCCTTGGCGCAATGATTTTTTGCGCCTTAGTGGGCAACAGAATTGGTAGTAAATTGAATAGCGGCGAAAAAATACCATTGATGTACCAAACACTTGCTTTGCTATCTTTTACTACACGATACCATTGCCACAACGATGTTCCGGAAGCCATATAGCATACGCGAACCCTGTCGCAATACAATGTCCATTTACCGCTAGTTACCGGTAAGGGTGTTCCATCATGGTCGGTATTTCTAGCCACCACATCAAAATATTGGGTGGTATCCCGGTATTGACGGGTTAAATTATTGAGCGATTGTACCGGCCCTCCTGCTTTGAATGCAGGAGCAAACCAATCGGCAAAAATCAATACTTTTTTTTCCAACTTTATGGATTCAATCGTTAAGAAAAATAAAATAAGTAAAGCAAACTCTATTAAGATACATTGAATGCCGGAATGCCGCGTTTGTAAGCCATCGCTTTAACATATTCTAGTTTATCACGCTCATACCAATTGTAAAAAACAGTGATTCCGGTAAACACAATAATCCCCTTAACCACATGCCCCATAGTCGTCTGCGTGCCACAATCAGGACGAACGGCATAGTTCAGCAAGGGGAAAAAGAAAAATGCAAACATGGCTGAGGTATTGGTCCAATATTCCACAATTCGAAATACCAATGAAAAAATCAATCCAAAAGCAAGAGCAAAGGCCCAAACACCAATAGTACCAAAACTGATATAACCATCCGCCAATAAGCCTAACCCCATAGACGTGGATTCGGATAAAAATTTTCCGGAAAATCGGTTAAATAGCGTTCTATCACCGGCTTTCAATTTATTAGGGGCAATAATCCTTGGCAAAAAAGCTGCTTCTGCATAAGTACCTAACAAACCAAATGATTGAAATTCCTTCGTTTGATCCATGTGGTTGACTGTACTAGCAAAAATCCAAGCTTGATTGGCTCGGGTTAAGGAACTTGCTACGTTTTCTTTGGTAAAAATACCCTCTTTATTATTTTGGGTGATTGAATTAACCGACTCAGCAAAAGTTTCAATACCTATAGCTTCTTCGCTTACTAATCGGCTACGATATTCTCCCTTGGTTAATTGAAGAATAAATACAAAAAGAACGCCCAAAACCAATGTTACTACCTTTTGTTGCAAGGTTGGCTTGTAAACATATGCAATCAAAAGAAATAGAAAAACTATCCAAATAACAAAATCATGAAACATACCATGCCGCAAACTACGGTACAATTCGTAGGTCAATACACCCAGCATGTAATATTTATATTTTCGCACATCAAGTATCAACATCGAAAAGGCACCAACATAACGAATTGACGCTAATAAATAGGCTAAAAAACCCAAATCAGAGGGTAACAAATTAGATAAGTAGGACAAAATAACCCCTCCAACAACCCACCATTTGATATGTTCTTCATTAACTGAAGCATTCATACGATACATGCGTAAATTGGGATAAAAGATGCGCGTTTTGTAAAAATACAAACCCTTATGGAGCAAAAAAACACTTGGCAAAGCCAATGTAAAATAGGCATTTTGCTCCATTTTCATGCCATAATATTGGTATTTTTCTAACCCCAAATACATGAGTGCCGGAGAAAATAAGTAATTCAACGAAAACAACAACATGATAAATTCCCGAATGGCAATGCATTCGTTCGTCTTACGGGTGAATTCCAATAGGTAGTAAACAAATATGAGCATTGCCGCCGAACCCAAAGTCGACAACCCAAATATTTGTAACAATAAGAAAAGCGCAATGAAAAAAGAAACCATACTCAAAAATAACAGTTATCGGTTAACCCCGCAATTAAACTACTGCATCAGTGCTTGTATCATGTGATTGATGCCTTTTTGGTAACTCCATTCGGTTATTGCTTGCTTACCTGCTAAGCCCATATCGGTCAAATTGACCTCAGGTTGTACCAAATGATGCAAGGTTGCTGCCAATGCCTCAGTATCTTGGGCAGGAATCCGCCACCCGTTAATGCCTTGTTGAATGAGATCAATGG
>JAIXOS010000285.1 GCA_027486695.1 Chitinophagaceae bacterium
TATTCGTAAAGAAAACTTTTTATCTATTTCCGCATATTTTATAATTAAACTCATCAGTCCGGTTCAGAACAAAACTACTTGGGATGCGGTAGCCGAGAAATTTTCCCCTGAATCTATTGACGGTGTTCGCGCTGTTTACAGAATATTGATGGTATTTGCCTTTATACCCATTTTTTGGGCTATGTGGGATCAAAATTTAACCGAGTGGGTACTTCAAGCTACCAAACTTGATTTAACCATGTTTGGGTATACTGTATTGCCCGAACAAATTCAAACGTTCAATCCACTTTTATTGCTCACGATGATACCTTTATTTACGTATATTTTGTATCCTATGTTGGAAAAAATGGGTGTGCATGTTACACCGTTGCGCAAAATTGGCGCAGGCTTGTTGCTAACAGGATTGTCGTTTGTAGTAATTGCCTTGTTGCAAGAAAAAATTGATGCAGGTGCTCGCCCTTCGGTGTGGTGGCAAATACTAGCATACGTTATTTTATCAGCAGGGGAAGTATTGGTGTCTATTACCGGATTAGAATATGCATACACACAATCTCCCAAATCTATGAAAAGTACTATGAATGCCATTTGGTTGCTCACGGTAGCGCTTGGCAATTTATTTGTTGCTTATATCAACAATAGTATTGCCAATAAAGGTTTTTTTTCAAAATTTACCGGGGCGGATTATTATTGGTTGTTTGTAGGTATTTTGACCGGGTTTTTGATTTTATATCTATTGATAGCCAAAAAATTACCTGAAAAAAGCTATGTAAATGGTAGTGAAAGTTAGGTTTTGGGTTAGGTTGGAAAATAAGTACAACTTCCATGTTTTCAGCCTTTTACTTTTTTACCTAAGTTCCAAAATTGAGGTTCGTATCTTCATCTTTCCAAGGATTTGCTGCGGGTAATTTACCTAGTTCTGCTTCTGTAGGCATTTTTTTCCTGTATTTGTCCAATTGTAATCCCATTTTATTAAATGGAATATTTGGAAATTGGGGAATTATTTTAAAAACAGGTGCATTGATTTTAAGTTGCAAATTACCTTTTGGTAGGTTTACAAATCCGGGGTCACTAGTTGTAGTATAATTGTTATAGGTAGTTAATAAAGTTGTATCGTTTATATATTCTTTGTGCATTTTATTGCCAATGGCAATTCCTTTTTTGATGTAAATCAGGTTCCCTTCAAATTTTGTCCGCAAAGGCAGTTCAGGATTGCTTGATAACAAGTTAGACATTTCCGGAAATTCAATACTCCAAGGTGGTTGTGTAGGATTAATTGAAAGCACTTTTTTAATTAAGCGACTATTATTGGCATAATCTCTTGCTTTTCCCCGATCGTCTATACAGAAAACAGGGCCTTGGTTTTTGATAAAAATATTATTCTTGATAGTATGATCGGGGCCACTTGCTATCCATACACCTGTACGATTACCTGCAAAAATGTTGCCATACACAAATGTTCCTGATGCGCCATCATCCGGATTTACACCGCCAACTGTATTATGTATATAGTTGTACCTAATTATTATACCCCTTATTGTCCAATCCATCCAAGAGTAAAAAGCCCCTACATCTGCTGTGGCATAGCCACAATAGTAAATTTCATTATACTCGAATACAATTTTATTGCCTCCAAAAAGTATACCGTCGCGTGGTGCATGGTGTATTTGGTTGTGCGCAATGAGCATTCCAACTGCATCTGCTCCATTATTTTCACTGTAGGTATCTATCGCGGCAGAATATTGCGATTTGAGAATGCCATAGTGGTGTAAGTGGTTGTTAATTACATAATTTCCCGATTCTTTTAGTTGTTTCCGATTGCCTCCGGATACTACAATACATCCTTTGCCAATATTAAACATGTCGCAACTTTGTATTCCATTTTGTTCTCCTGATAATACCAAGGCATTGCTGCCTAAATTTTGAAATGTACATCCTGCAATTAAGTTTCGATAACTGTTTGTAAATAGCATGCCCTCTGCCAATGAAGCTTCAAAGTGTAAACCTATAAAAGCGGTATTTCGTAAATTTTTGGCAACAAATAAAGGCTTGTCTAATTGCGAGATGATAACATGGTTGTCAACAAAATTGCTAGGAGGCCAAAAGTATAAAATACCCGAAGCAAAGTCTATGCACCACTCACCGGGTCGGGTAATTTCTTCGAGTAAATTTATTGCAAACCATTGTTCTTTACCGGAGCCTTTTGGCAAATAATAGCTATTGCCAATACCGAGAGGGATCCCTTTTGTAAAATCTATTTGTTGTTTTAACGTATCTATGTGTGCAACTTTTATTGCAGGTTCCTCCCAACCAACACGCCAAAAGCCTTTTAGCCAAATTTTATCATTTTTAATCCAGCGGTTGATGTCCTTATTCCTATAAATAAAGCTCCCGGGAGTGTTTTTATCGCCCGGAACAACTACTTCTTTCATTGTGGTATAGCCACTATCGGGCCATCTTGATAGTGGCATTCTTTCATTGTTTACAAACAATTCAAATAAATTTCCATTATCGTTGAAAACATCCGGAAATAGTTGGTTATGCGTTATGCCTAATTGCCGAGTGTCAAGCTGTACTACTTTTCCCACGGCACTTGGGCTCAATCGTTGAATAATTGAAGAATCAGTTACAGGAGCGAAGTGAGAAATGTCAATTTTTTTGCCTCCCAAAAATCTGACAAGTTGGTTTTTCCAAGCTCTGTATATTATAGGAGCGTTGTTAAATCCGCTATCGGCTTCTTCAAAAACAATAGATTTTTCGAGCGAATAATCGCCACCAATTATATTTACAGCCACTCCATTTTTTGGGTATTGGTGCAATTGAATTAAATTTCTAATAGTGTTTTTTGCTTTCGAAATAGTTGCAAATGGACCATCCTTACCATTATAGATAGATTTTTTACCGGTCCAAGCATCGTTTCCGTAAGGCGAAACAAAAAATTGGAGTTCGCATTTGTTTGCATCAATAATAATTGGGTCGATAGTTGGAGTGTAATGCAGAGGAGAAAATGCTTGCTGCGCAAAAAGTGTAAGCGGATAAAATAAAAGTGCACTAGCATATAGGATTGCATATAAAATGAATGATTTAGCACTTTGGGGGAAGCGAAAGCGGTAAAAAGGACTAGTGTAGCGCATATCTATTTGTGTGAACATACAAATTACGCCCTTTACGTAAAACTTTATCTATATTTTACTGGTGTTAATTGTTAATTTTTTTGGAGTAGTAAATCAACTTACAAATTGTAGGTATAATTACTCTTTGGGCTTATTGGCGGGTTTCCTAAATTGATTTTTTGTTATAATGATGAAATTGAATTTTGTAGTAACAATATACGAATACCCCATGAACCGATGCCGATTTACTTAGTAAATCGGCATCGGTTCATGGGGTATTCGTATATTGTTACTACAAAATTCAATTTCATCATTATAACAAAAA